>QILY01000218.1 GCA_003232155.1 Maribacter sp. | reverse complement strand
ATATGAAAAAGTGGCTCTTCAAATTGCATAGGATAGAGCTCTCGATAAAAACTTTTATAATCTTCATCTTTTAAATCTGCTGGTTGTTTTGTCCAAGCTGGGTTGGGGTTGTTGATGATGTTATCAACTTCTTCTGTTGGTGCTGGGTCTTCTTCTTTAGCGCCTTCGGGTTTTGGTAAGGTCTCTGTACGCATTCCAAATTTGATAGGAATGGGCATGAACTTATTGTATTTATTTAAAAGTTCTTTGATACGGTTCTCTTCTAAAAATTCAGTAGAATCATCAGCAATATGTATGATGATCTCTGAACCTCTATCCTCTTTTTTTCCTTTTTTCAGGGTAAATTTGGGCGAACCGTCACAAGACCAATGCGCAGCAGGAGCATCAGTATAACTTTTGGTGATAATCTCGACCTTATCTGCGACCATAAAAGCAGAATAGAAACCAAGGCCAAAATGACCTATAATTCCTGAATCTTTGGCATTATCTTCATATTTATTCAAAAACTCTTCAGCACCAGAAAAAGCTACTTGGTTAATGTAGTTTTTTACTTCTTCTTCTGACATACCTATGCCTTGATCAATGATATGTAGTTTTTTACCCTTTTTATCGACCTTGATTTCAATCATGGGGTTGCTGTACTCAACTTTTACCTCACCAATTGATATTAGATGCTGTAGTTTAAGAGTAGCATCAGTAGCATTTGATATTAATTCACGCAAAAATATCTCGTGGTCGCTATATAGAAACTTTTTAATCAGCGGAAATATATTTTCGACCGATACATTTATTTTACCTGTAGCCATAAATACTTGTTTTTATTTTCATTTTCTTAAACATACCTTTTTGATAGGTGATAGAAGAAAATATTATTTAATTTTTTATTTCAGATAATACCAGTCAAAAAAAATACCATACTCTCTTATAGTGACAAACTGACATACTCATTAATTCTCAAAATTATTCTCTTTGAAATAAGTCTTGTTTAACATTCTTCATATTGAACTCGTTTAAACTTTTTTTTACCTGCAAATATTCCATTTTGCACTCATATTTCGCCGTTTTTGACTACCGTAGCCATGCTATGCTAATAAAAAATGACTCGTAGCCATGCTATGCTAATAAAAAATGACTTCATATGAGCACAAAAGCGAATATTTTCGGTTCCAAACAAAAAGTTTAAACGAGTTCATTTACATTATATTTTGGCTACCTTAGATTTCATGTTTTTTACTATTTTATTTTTCAAAAAAACCTATTTAATAACTATAACATGTACAATTCAAAAATAAAAGGTCTGGGCCATTACGTGCCAGAAAATGTAGTTACCAATGATGACCTATCTAAATTAATGGACACCAATGATGCTTGGGTCCAAGAGCGTACAGGCATCAAAGAACGGCGCCATGTTACTAAAGGTGATGGTAACTCAACAACTTCAATGGGTGTAAAAGCTGCCAAAATTGCAATAGAACGTGCTGGCATTGATAACGATGATATTGATTTTATTGTTTTTGCCACGCTTAGCCCTGATTACTATTTTCCTGGGCCAGGAGTTTTGGTACAAAGAGATTTAGGCATAAAAACAGTCGGCGCTTTAGATGTTAGAAACCAATGTTCAGGTTTTATATATGCGCTTTCGGTAGCGGATCAATATATCAAAAGCGGAATGTACAAGAATATATTGGTCATAGGTTCTGAAATTCATTCTAAAGGCCTTGATATGACAACTAGGGGCAGAGGCGTTTCTGTGATTTTTGGTGATGGCGCCGGTGCAGCAATAATATCTAGGGAAGAAGATAATACAAAAGGAGTTTTATCGACCCATTTACATTCTGAAGGTCAGCATGCTGAAGAACTTTCTGTATTGGCTCCGGGTATGGGTAGTAGATGGGTCACTGAAATTATAGCAGACAACGATCCTGATGATAAATCGTACCTGCCACATATGAACGGACAATTTGTATTCAAAAATGCGGTGGTTCGTTTTAGTGAGGTAATTATGGAAGGTCTGGGCGCTAATAATTTAACACCTAATGATATTAATATGTTGATACCACATCAGGCGAATTTGAGAATTTCTCAATTTATTCAGAAGAAGTTTGGTTTGAATAATGATCAGGTATTCAATAATATTATGAAGTATGGTAATACTACAGCTGCATCTATTCCTATTGCTTTAACTGAAGCATGGGAGCAAGGAAAAGTAAAAGAAGGAGATCTTGTGATTTTGGCAGCCTTTGGTAGTGGTTTCACATGGGGCAGTGCCATAATACGTTGGTAAATAAAAAAACAAAACCCCGACCAAAGGCCGGGGTTTCTGTTATTGATTCCGCTATACTAAACACTAACCATTAACTATGAACATATAGCATCATCAATAACCAATATTTCGCATAATTAAATATATCTTTCCTTTAAAATATAGACGTGCCTTTTTTCGATTAGTTACAGGGCCGATCATACTTTAACACTCTTATTAACAAATGAAAAAAACACTTGTCATTGGAACTTCCCTAAAACGATATCGTTATAGTAATATTGCCGTAAACCGACTTTTGGACCATAACATAAAAACGGAAGCTTTTGGTTTAAAAGCGGGTAAAATAAGGGATGTGCAAATTAAGACTAAAATAGAGGATTTTCAAAATATTCAAATCATAACTTTGTATATAGGGGCAGCACGTCAGCCTGAATATTACGGGGATATTATCAAAATCAACCCCAAAAAAGTTATCTTTAATCCAGGAACTGAAAATCCGGAATTTTATGAAATACTTGAAAACAACGGCATTGAAGTAATTGTTGCTTGTACTTTGGTTTTATTGGCTACCGATCAATATTGAAAACCTTGTAGTTAAGAAGAAAATTTCTTTAGATAAAACTTTAACATTTTACTACAGCCTCTTGTCGATATGGTTACTAATTTTCTGACAAGAAATATTAAACTGTAATTCGATTTTTGTCTCTGATTATCCACAAACCTATAAAAGTGAATAATCCGTTTAGAGGTAATAATTCATAACCAAAAACATATCCCCCCAAATTATCTTTTGGAATATTTGCCAACCCAATAATCAGTAAAACAGATAATAGGGCGACCATCCATACATATTTATCCTTTGGTTGGTGTTTAGTGAAAATACCAAAGGCAAATAAGCCCAGTAAAGGCCCATACGTATAAGAAGCTACGGTCAACAGACCATCAATAACATTACTGTTCAATAGGTATTTAAATGCTATTACAACAACAATCAATAATACGCTCATGGCTACATGTGTTTGTTTACGTATTTTTTTCTGAGCTGTTTTTTCCTTTTTTTCAATACCTAGAAAATCAACACAAAAAGATGTAGTCAGTGAAGTAAGGGCACTATCTGCACTACTGTATGCAGCTGCAATTAGCCCTAAAATAAAAGTAATGGCGACAGTAATGCCCAAACCACTGTTGAGGGCAATTTCAGGAAACAATAGATCAGACTTCGCTTTACCGTCCATTAGCGGTAAGGCAATTTCGTACTTGTCGGCATAAATGAACAGCAAAGCACCTAAAAGCATAAAAACAAAAGTCACCAATACCAGTACTATGCTAAAGCTGATCATATTCTTTTGCGCATCTTTAAGGCTCTTACAGGTAAGGTTTTTTTGCATCATATCTTGATCAAGGCCTGTCATACATATAGTTATGAACATACCACCTATAAACGATTTTAATAAATGACGTTTTTCAAAAAAATCATCTGTAAATATGATTTGGCTATATGACTTCAATTCATCGGAAGCAAGAAATTCAGTAAAACTCCAATCCATCTTATCCAAAATAAAATAGATAGAAAGTCCTACGGATACTAGCATGAATAAGGTTTGTAAGGTATCTGTCCATACAATAGTTTTTATTCCACCTCTAAAAGTGTATATCCATATTAATAAGATAGATAGTGTAACCGTTACTTCAAAAGGTACGTTCCAGGCGTCAAAAACAAACTGCTGTAGTACAATGGCGACCAAGAATAATCGGAACGAAGCACCTAAAACCCGTGAAACAAAAAACGAAACGGCACCTACTTTGTAACTTACAAAGCCAAAACGCTGCTCAAGATATTCATAAATTGATGTTACGTTCAGTCTATAGTATATGGGTAATAACACATAAACGGTTATGATATAACCTAGAAGATAGCCAAAGACCACTTGCATATAACTGAACTGAGAATCGGCGACCCAACCAGGAACAGAAATGAAAGTAACCCCAGAAAGAGATGCACCCACCATACCAAAAGCGACCAGGTACCATGGCGATTGTTTGCCAGCTTTAAAAAAATCGGCATTAGAATCATTTTTTCCCGTAAAATATGAGATTAACAGTAGTACTAAGAAATAAGCACCTATTAAGAGCAGAATATGCGTAGCGGTCATAGAATTAATTTAAAACCAAAGTACAAAAAGTAAAAATAGTGTGTAATTTTGCTGTTATGGATTTTTCTTCTAAGTTATTGGAAAATGCGGTGTATGAAATGTCGCAATTACCTGGTATAGGTAAAAGAACGGCACTTCGATTGGTACTTCATTTATTAAAGCAGCCCAAAGAACGAACATCTCGGTTATCATGTGCTCTAGAGAACCTTAGAAGTGATATAAAATTCTGCACTAATTGCCATAATATATCTGATGTAGAACTGTGCGAAATTTGTGCCAATCCAAAAAGGGACGAGACCCTTATATGTGTAGTAGAGGATATTAGAGATGTAATGGCTATTGAGAATACGAGCCAGTTCAAAGGTCTGTACCATGTTTTGGGTGGAAAAATATCTCCTATGGAAGGTGTAGGGCCACAAGATCTGACTATTGGTTCTTTAGTAAATAAAGCTAAAGAAGGAAAAATAAAAGAGCTCATTTTTGCGTTGAGCTATACAATGGAGGGCGATACTACTAATTTTTATATTTATAAACAGATAGATGGACTTGGAATAAACACTTCTACAATTGCTAGGGGAATTGCAGTGGGCGATGAATTGGAATACGCTGATGAGGTAACTTTAGGACGCAGTATTTTGAATAGAATACCGTTTGAAGGCTCATTAAAAGCAAATTAAAGTATTCTTAAAAAATGCATTAAACATAAAAACAGGCTGATAATTTTATTATTTTTGCAAAAAACAAGATGAAAATAGCTTTTTAAATAACAATATGTCAAAATTTGAATTAAAATTACCGCGAATGGGAGAAAGTGTTGCTGAAGCAACATTGACAACTTGGTTGAAAGAAGTAGGTGATACAATTGAGATGGATGAGCCTATTCTTGAAATCGCGACCGATAAGGTCGATTCCGAAGTGCCAAGTGAGGTAGAAGGGGTTTTGGTCGAAAAACTATTTAATGTTGATGATATTATCAAAGTTGGGCAAACCATAGCTATTATTGAGGTCAACGGAGAGGTTTCATCAGAAACAGAAGCTGTTAAAGCCACTGCTATACCTGTTAAAACTGTTTCTGCTGTAGAAGAGGCTATTGTTGTGGCCAAAGAAACTGCCCCGATTCCTGTTCAAGATTATTCAAGTACAGAAAAATTTTATTCACCATTGGTGAAAAATATAGCCAAACAAGAAAGCATTTCAATCGCTCAGTTAGATGCTATACAGGGAACAGGTAAAGAGGGTAGGGTTACTAAGAATGATATATTGGCCTATTTAGAAAATGGGAAAGTATCCCATTCAGAAATTGCCCCAGCTGCAATCACTGTAGAAAAGGTAGTAACTGCACCTGTGGTACCGGCACCAAAACATATAGAAAAACCAGTGGTTGAAAAACAACAGGCTCCTACGATCCAATCTTCAAGCAACCATGAAGTTATTGAAATGACACGAATGGGCAAGCTTGTGGCCAAACATATGGTCGATAGTGTTTCTACTTCTGCCCATGTACAGAGCTTTATTGAAGTTGATGTTACCAATATTGTAAACTGGCGCAACAAAAGAAAAGATGCCTTTTTAAAACAAGAAGGAGAAAAGTTGACCTTCACCCCAATTTTTATGGAAGCCATAGCTAGGGCTTTGAAGAAATATCCGCTTATGAATATTTCAGTTGAAGGTGATACGGTTATAAAGAAAAAGAATATCAATATAGGTATGGCCGCTGCTTTGCCAGATGGTAACCTTATTGTGCCCGTTATTAAAAATGCTGACCAGTTGAATTTGGCAGGTATGGCTAAAGTGATAAATGATTTGGCCAATAGGTCACGTAATAATCAGTTAAAACCAGATGAGGTACAAGATGGCACCTATACGGTAACTAATGTGGGTACTTTTGGTAGTGTTTTTGGTACACCTATAATAAACCAACCACAAGTAGGCATATTGGCTTTGGGTGCTATTCGTAAGATACCATCGGTAATTGAAACTGCTGAAGGAGATTTTATAGGCATCCGTAGTAAAATGTATTTATCCCATAGTTATGACCATAGGGTGGTAAATGGAGCTTTGGGCAGTATGTTCGCTAAGGCTGTAGCTGATTATCTTGAGGCTTGGGATGTGAATAGAGAAGTTTAATCTTCTTTTTTATACAAACAAAAATTCAAGACGAGTTCATAGTACGAATTATTTTACTGATTGTATGTAAAATTTATCTTTGATGTAAACAAACCCAAAGAATGGAATTACAACTTACCCGACCCATTTGTTTTTTTGATTTAGAAACTACGGGCACAAATATTGCTAAAGACAGAGTAGTAGAAATAGCTATACTTAAAATCTTTCCCAACGGAAACAAAGAAAGTAAAACCTGGTTGGTAAACCCAGAAGTTCATATTCCTGATGAGGTGATTGCCATTCATGGTATATCCAATGAAAAAGTAGCCAATGAACCTATTTTTAAAGAACTTTCCAAAGAAATCTATCAAATGATACAGGACAGTGATTTGGGCGGGTTCAACTCTGACCGTTTTGATATTCCTCTTTTAGCAGAAGAAATGCTGCGTTCCGGTATCGATTTTGATATGAAAAATATGGTTTCGGTCGATGTGCAGACTATTTTTCATAAGATGGAAAAAAGAACACTTGGTGCCGCCTATAAATTCTATTGCGGTAAAGATTTAACCAATGCCCATAGTGCCGAGGCAGATACCAATGCAACGTATGAGGTATTGCTCTCTCAGTTAGACCGTTACCCAGAATTGGAAAATAATATTAAAAAATTGGCTGAATTCTCAACACATCGAAAGTTTGCTGATTTTGCAGGATTTTTGATTTTTGACGAAGATGATGATGAAATATTTTCATTTGGTAAGCATAAAGGCAAAAAGGTAAATGATGTTTTGGAAAAGGAACCAGGTTATTTTAGCTGGATTCTGAATGCGGATTTCCCCCTTTATACAAAGAAAGTATTGACCCAGATCAAACTCAATAAGTTGAATAACAAGCTAGGTTAAATATGATATACCGTATTCATTTATTTACTGCTTTGCGATTGAACTTTTAAACAGGCTCTTAACAAATGAAAATAATCTGCATTGGTAGAAATTATGCCGCCCATATAGAAGAACTCGCTAACGAGCGGCCAGATGAGCCTGTAGTATTTATTAAGCCTGATTCGGCCGTTTTGCCCAAAGAACAAGATTTTTATATTCCTGAATTTTCAAATGAGATACATTATGAGGTTGAAGTATTGGTGAAAATCAAAAAAGTGGGTAAGCATATTGATAAAAAATTTGCACATACCTATTATGATGAAGTTAGTTTGGGTATCGATTTTACCGCAAGGGATTTGCAATCTAAATTAAAAGAGAAAGGCCTTCCTTGGGAAAAAGCCAAAGGCTTTGATGGTGCTGCTGTTATAGGAAAGTGGCTTGCAAAATCAAATTTTAAGGATCTGAACAATTTAAATTTCTATTTGTTAAAGAATGATGTTGAGGTTCAAAAGGGAAATACAAGCCTGATGTTGTGGAAGGTAGATGAACTTATTTCATATGTATCTAGTTTTTTTATGTTAAAAAAAGGCGATATTATTTTTACAGGTACACCTGCTGGGGTTGGTAAAATAGAGGTAAATGACTATCTTTCGGGTATGTTGGAAGAGTATGAACTCTTCGCTTTAAAAATTAAATAGATGATATACAGTCTAGATAAAGTAAAGGAAATGGCTGATGGTGATGAAGAATTCATTACTTCTGTAATTTCAGTATTCTTAGAAGAAGTACCTCAAGATTTAGAGGGCCTGGAGAAAGCTTTGAATGAAGGACACTATGAGAAAGTATATCAACTGGCCCATAAAATAAAACCTAATGTTGATTTATTGGGAATGGAGCAAACTCGTGCCGCGGCTTTAGAAATTGAAACTTTAGGCAAAAGTGAGAACAATATGTCTGAGATTCAAGAAGTTTTTCCCAATCTTAAAAGAGATATTGAACAAGTAGTTTCAGAACTTAAGAAAGACTTCAATCTATAATGTTCGCAGAAATTATTACAATTGGCGATGAGATTCTCATTGGCCAAATTGTTGACACCAATTCCGCTTTTATTAGTAAAGAACTAAATAAGATAGGGGTTTCTGTATATCAAATTACATCTGTTCAAGATGATAGGGAACAAATATTAAAAGCTCTTGAAAATGCGAAGAACAATGCGAGAATTATAATTGTTACAGGCGGCTTGGGTCCTACCAAAGATGATATTACCAAACATACTTTTTGCGAATATTTTGATGATGTTCTGGTCGAGAACAAAGAAGTTTTGGAGCATGTAGAGGCACTTTTCAAAAAATATATTACTACTGTGCCTATTTCTGATATTAATAGAAAGCAAGCCTTGGTGCTATCAAAAGCTAAGGCATTGCACAATGCTTACGGTACCGCACCAGGTATGTGGATAAAAGATGAAGGAACCGTATACGTTTCATTACCGGGAGTTCCTTTTGAAATGAAAAATTTGATGAAAGATGCAGTTATCCCTAAAATAGTATCTGAATTCGAACGGCCTTATATTTTGCATAAAACATTGGTGACTTATGGCATTGGCGAAAGTGCACTTGCTGATAAGATTGAAGATTGGGAAGATAATTTACCACCCTATATTAAATTGGCATATTTGCCCAATTTAGGTAAAGTAAGATTGCGTTTAACTGCCAAGGGTTCTGATAAATCACAAATAGCTAATGCAATTGAAGAAGAAATGCAGAAGTTGTACCCGCTTATTGGTGATTATATTTATGGTATTGAAGATGAAGAAACGCTAGAAGAAGTAGTAGCGAAATTATTTACAAGGAAAGAGATGACCTTGGCTACCGCTGAGAGTTGTACAGGTGGTAAAATAGCACAATGTATTACTTCATTACCAGGTGCTTCAACATATTTTAAAGGAAGCGTGGTTAGTTATGCCACTGAAACAAAGGTAAATGTGCTCAAGGTTTCAAAAGAAGTTATTGAAAAGCATTCTGGGGTAAGTGCTGAAGTGGCCAAAGCAATGGCTGAAAATGTGCAAAAACTTCTAAAAACAGACTTCGCCGTAGCTACAACAGGAAACGCCGGACCAAGTAAAGGGGATTCAGATGCAGATATTGGTACAGTCTTTATTGCGATTGCATCACCAAACGGAGTTTATGCCGAAAAGTTTATGATGGGAAATCACCGAACTAGAATCATTCAAAAGTCTGTAAACAAGGCATTTGAATTACTGCAAAAAGAAATTTTAAAATTCTGAAGTAGAATTTTGCCCGTCCCATAAAAATGATATAAATTTGCAGCCTGTTTAAAAAAATAGCACAATGTCAAAAGTTTGTGAAATTACGGGGAAAAGAGCGATGTTCGGAAACAACGTATCATTCTCTATCAATAAAACAAGAAGAAGATTTAATGTAAATCTTTCTAAAAAACGTTTTTATATTCCTGAAGAAAACCGTTGGATAACTTTAAAAGTTTCTGCCAAGGCGTTGAAAATAATCAACAAAAAAGGTATTTCTGCTGTTTTAAAAGACGCGAAAGCAAAAGGGTTGGTAAAATAATCCATAAAATTTAGATTACAATGGCAAAAAGAGGCAACAGAATTCAAGTTATATTAGAATGTACCGAGCATAAAGAATCTGGTCAACCAGGAACTTCTCGTTATATTACTACAAAAAACAAGAAGAACACTCCAGAAAGGATGGAAATTAAAAAATTCAACCCTATTTTGAAGAAAATGACCGTTCATAAAGAAATAAAATAAGTTGATTCTCTTTTTAAGGGAATGAAAATAAAAGATATAAAGTCATGGCAAAGAAAACAGTAGCAAGTTTACAGACAAGTTCAAAGAGATTGACAAAAGCCGTTAAAATGGTAAAGTCACCTAAAACTGGAGCCTATACTTTTGTAGAATCTGTTATGACACCCGAAATGGTGAACGAATGGATTGCTAAGAAATAGCTAACTCAACAAGAATGGATTTTAAAGCCTCTTTCGTACGAAAGAGGCTTTTTAATTTTTATATCTTTGGTAAAACGATTTTATAAACACTATGGGCTTATTTAAAAAGATATTTTCTTCAGAAAAAAAAGAAACTCTCGACAAGGGATTAGAGAAGACCAAGACGAGCTTTTTATCCAAATTAGGAAAAGCTGTGGCTGGTAAATCTAAAGTAGATGCTGAGGTTTTAGATAATTTAGAAGAAGTATTGGTGTCTTCTGATGTAGGGGTTGATACTACTTTAAAAATTATCGATCGTATTGAAGCAAGAGTATCCGAAGATAAGTATATGGGTACTGATGAACTTAATACTATTTTACGAGAAGAGATTGCTGGTCTTCTTTCACAAACCAATGTAGCCGATGAAATCGAATATAGTATACCTGATGATAAAAAACCTTATGTAATTATGGTGGTTGGCGTTAATGGTGTTGGTAAGACCACCACTATAGGCAAATTGGCATATCAATTTAAAAAAAAGGGCTTGAAAGTTGTTTTAGGTGCGGGTGATACTTTTAGAGCTGCAGCTATTGATCAATTACAGGTTTGGGCCGATAGGGTCGGTGTTCCTGTTATTAAACAAAGTATGGGCAGTGATCCAGCCTCTGTGGCTTTTGATACGCTAAGTTCTGCTGTTACCCAAAATGCTGATGTGGTTATCATTGATACCGCTGGCAGGTTGCATAACAAAGTGAATTTGATGAATGAATTGTCAAAAATAAAAAGAGTAATGCAAAAAGTGATTGATGGTACTCCGCATGATGTATTATTGGTTTTAGATGGTTCTACTGGGCAAAATGCTTTTGAGCAGGCGAAACAATTCACCAAAGCGACCGAAGTAACATCTTTAGCTGTTACTAAATTAGATGGTACGGCAAAAGGAGGAGTAGTTATTGGTATTTCTGACCAGTTTCAGATTCCTGTAAAATATATTGGGGTAGGTGAAGGTATTGAAGACTTACAGGTTTTTAACAAACATGAGTTTGTTGATTCATTTTTTAATATAAACTAGTGAAAACAAAACTAGCTATTGTCTTCTTTTTTGTAATGTCAATAACATTGGCACAACTGAAACATCCAAAGGCAAGTCCTGCTGCTACGGTTGTTCAAGAAGTTGGTTTTACAACAATTAAGGTAAATTACTCAAGGCCAGCTGTACGGGGCCGTAAAGTTTTTGGAAACCTTCCGGATGAAAAAAAGGGTTTAGTACCGTATGGAAGAATTTGGCGGGTGGGCGCCAATGAATCAACTAAGATTACCGTAGATACAGATGTTTTTGTTTTAGGGAATACCTTGCTTAAAGGTACCTATGCATTATATGCTTTTCCTGAAGAAAATGAATGGGAAATTGTTTTTCATAAAAATACGGGACATTGGGGCGACGGTCGTAAAAATTATAATCCTGAAGAAGATGCTTTCCGAATAAAAGTAAAACCGAATTCCGAAGTAAGCTTTCAAGAGAATTTTTTGATAGCCTTTGATAATATAACACATAATAGTGCGGATATGATTTGGAGCTGGGAGAACACCAGTGTTAGTATTCCAATATCGGTCGATACAAAAGCAATGATGGAAGAGCAAATTGCGAAAGAATTGCAGCCTGGGCCATCAGCTCAAACATATTATGAAGTGGCACGCTATTATGTAGAACAAGAAATAAAATATTCTGAAGCTTTGGAATATTTAAATAAAGCTTTGGCGCTTGGTGGCGATACCTACTATTTTCATCGGGTAAAATCTTTGGCCCAAGCGGGCTTAAAGGACTATGCACCTGCCATTGTTTCTGCTCAAAAATCTTTAGAACTGGCTCAAGAACAGGGCAAAGATGAATTTGTTCGTATGAATCAAAAGAACATTGCGCTTTGGACCAAACAGTTGGAAATTAAAAATTAAAAAAATAAACACTATGAAACGACTCGTTCTATTAGTATTAATAGGGATTGCATTTTCTTGTAAAGAACAACCAAAAGAAGAGACAATCATTTTATGGGAAAGTTATAATGACTCTACAGAAGTAGCTGCTAACAAAGACCACAAGATCGGTAGAATGCAGTACAAGCTTATTCAGTCTAAAATATTGAATAAAAATGAGGTTTTCTTACCCTTGTACCATGAGGTTTCTAAAATGACAGAAGCCGAATACGAAGCTCTAAAACCCTTAATACTTGAAAAAAATATCTTTGATCTTGGAAGAAGTATTGAAGGGGACTCCTTTACCTATGAGCAATTAGTACTTTTTTACCTGTACCGTATTTATAAATATGAGTTAGATAATACTACAACACTTAATACTATAATTGCACTAAATAAAGATGTAGTTGTGCAAGCAAGACAATTAGACAAGCTAAAAGCAGATGGAAACGCACCTAGTACAAAACATCCTATTTATGGTATGCCCATCCTTTTAAAGGATAACATTAATACTGCGGGTATGAAAACTACGGCGGGCGCTATTGCTTTAGTGGATAATGAAGTAGAAGATGCCTTTATTGTAAAACAGTTAAAAACAAACGGCGCTTTAATTTTAGGTAAGGTGAATTTAAGTGAATGGGCCTATTTTTTATGTAGCGGTTGTCCAGTCGGGTATAGTGCCGTTGGCGGGCAAACCTTAAACCCTTATGGGAGAAGGGTTTTTGAAACTGGGGGCTCCAGTTCGGGTAGTGGTACTTCAATGGCAGCTAGTTATGCTGTTGCCGCAGTAGGTACTGAAACTTCAGGGTCTATTTTATCTCCTAGTAGCCAGAATTCAGTAGTAGGTTTAAAACCAACTATTGGTTTGTTTCCTATTTCCAGTACATTGGACACACCGGGCCCTATGACAAGGAATACTATTGATAACGGAATCTTATTATCAGCTATGACCGGTTACGATCCTGCCGATATAGCCTCTATAAATCAGCATTATTCAGAAATTATAATGGCAGGTATGCACCCAACAGATTTTGCGGCAATGCGTTTGGGTGTTTTTACTTCTTTGATGGAGAGTGATTCAATTTATAAAGCTACCATAGAAAACCTGAAAGCCAAAGGAGCTGAAATTATAGAATTCACCCCTCCCGAAGTCGAAATGAATGGCTTTTTAAGCATTTTGAATATTGATATGAAAAA
>QILY01000257.1 GCA_003232155.1 Maribacter sp. | reverse complement strand
AAAAATATGTTAATAATTATATAATTACATCTTTTATCTTATATAATTTATTTATCTTTAAGAAGTTAATCCAAGCCAATTCTCTCCAATTAATCAAGTTTATCCTACCAGTGAACCTTTAGATTAATATGGAAAATCCTCTATTTTTTTTACTCAAAACTTTTTTAAAAGCTACTGATAGCCCTGTCAATTGGGAAGAGTTGAAATTTCAACTGTTAAGTCATCCCTCATTCCCTAGTCTCCATGCAGTTACAGGTGTATTGACACATTTGGGCATAGATAATCTAGCCTTGGAGGTTCCTAAAGATATAGAGACATTAGAGCATATGCCGCCAATATTTATATCGCTGACAAACAATACTGAATTTATGTTGGTCACTAAGGTAGAAGCCGATTTTGAAGTTCTTTTAAGTAACAAAGAAAGAATGATAAAAAATGCCAGTGAGTTTTTGCATGACTGGGGAGGGATTGTTGTGGTCATAGAAATACCTCAAGGTGTTGATAAAAGTGCTGAAACGATCGTCGGGGATAAATTAAAAAATTTTATTTATGTTGCAACAGCTCTGGTCATACTCACTTTCTTTATACTATCAAAACCATCTTGGATCCAAGCGGTTCATTTTGGTTTGTCCATAGCAGGTATTTTTGTAAGTATACTTATTGTGAATCACGAACTGGGTTTTAAATCAAAGGCAGTAGATAAATTTTGTAGTGGAAATGAGTCTACTAGTTGTGATGATGTATTAAATTCGAAAGGAGCCACTTTTTTTGGTTTTTTGAAGTTAAGTGATTTAAGCATTATGTACTTTTTAGGCCTCTTATGTACTTCATTGATAATTAGCGCAAACAATGCTCTAATATTCGAGATATCTCTGCTCTCAATTCCAGTTACTCTCTATTCTATTTACTATCAATATACTGTGGTTAAAAAATGGTGTCCTTTATGTTTAGGTATTGTAGCAATTTTATGGTTGCAGTTCTCAAGTTTTTTTATTTCTGTTTCAACTGTTGAGGCTATAATATGGAGTCTTACAGATATCACTGCTGTTTTATTGGGGTTTTTATTGGCCGCTTCATCATGGCTTTTACTTAGGCG
The DNA here is from genome assembly GCA_003232155.1 of Maribacter sp. Classification (GTDB taxonomy): domain Bacteria; phylum Bacteroidota; class Bacteroidia; order Flavobacteriales; family Flavobacteriaceae; genus Maribacter_C. The sequence continues at coordinate 11,328 of QILY01000257.1, read as the reverse complement.
TTTATTTATTGTTGAACAAGCTGCCAAAAATCTTAAGATTGAGCATTACAGGTTCAAACGTAACTTTGATTTGTTTAAGGCAGTCGTAGATAAAAAACCAAGCTTAGACATTACTATCCATGAAATTCAGGAAAACGAAATCATACTTGGAAACAGTAATGCGCCACTTACCGCCTTATTGATTACTAGTCCAGGATGTATTCATTGCAAAGCTGCCCACACTGATTTAGAGAATATTTTAAGAAAAAATCCAGATAAAATTAAGGTTATTATACGTTTTAGTGTGTATTCGGAGGACAAAGAAAATATGGCATACAGAGTAGCCGCTAGAATGTTACAGTTATATACTTTAGAACCTGATGAGAGGGTTGAAGAAGCACTACATGAGATATATACCGAAAATGCTGATTTAGAAGCATGGCTAGTAAAATGGGGGGGGGATATCACAGGAGCTTATGACGGAATTTTGAAGATTCAACAAAAATGGTGCCATGGTAATGGAATAAACTTTACCCCAACCTTATATATTCAAGGTAAGGAATTTCCATCAGAATATGAGCGAACAGATTTATCTTTTTTTATAGAAGATTTGGTCGAACAGACAGAAATAATAATCGGAGAAGAAAATTTAGAAACCAAAAAATTAACCTCTACCAAAGCCTTTCTTTAAAGCAGAAAGGCTGGTAAAGGGAACAATATCTTTTCGCGAAAGATGGACACAAACCTTGAGTGTCCCTAAATGTTCAGGGCTAATATATAATTTTAATAGTTCTTATTATGAAAAAATTAATGAATTTAAAAGGGGTAAAAGCCCTAAACAGAAAACAACAAAAAGCAATTAATGGTGGTTCTGCCGTAGATCCTTGCTGTTCGGGACGACCAAATGGGAGTTCATGTTATATAACATGTCATTCATCATGCCCTAAGGGGATATGTTCCAGTGGTAATTGTGCGGTTTTGTAGCATAACATTGAAAACTATAGTAGGGCATACCTTAAAGGTATGCCCTCACTTTTTATAAAACCTCATTGATAATACCATACCAATTAAATGCCATTTTGAAAGATGAGGCTTACTTTGAATTTGTAATGAAGAACTTTATTTTTTATAAACAAGCAGATGCCAAAGATTGCGGGCCTACCTGTATTAAAATAGTGGCCAAGCACTATGGCAAAGATATTACCACACAGTCACTGCGAAGTTTAGCAGAAACCACCCGAGAAGGTAGTAGTTTATTAGGTTTAAGCAAAGCTGCTGAAAAGATAGGATTCCATAGCATAGCTGTTCAACTCAGCCTAGAGAAATTGCGAGAAGTTACGATGCCCTGTATCCTTCATTGGAACAAAGAACACTTTGTTGTACTCTATAAAATCAAAAAGAACATGATATATCTCTCAGATCCCGCCTATGGGCTGATTGATTATGGTACTAAAGAGTTTATCAAATTTTGGATTGGTAACAATGCGAACACAATTACTGAGGAAGGGATTGTCCTGCTTTTAGAGCCCACCCCAAAATTCTATTCCAAAAAAGACGACTTACAACGTACTGAAAAATTCGACTTTTATTTTATATCAAAATACCTCTTAAAATACAAAGCTTTTATCGTACAGCTTGCCGTTGGACTGCTGGCGGGAAGCTTGCTGCAGCTGTTCGTGCCATTCTTAACACAGAGCATCGTAGATGTGGGTATTCAGAATCAAGATATAAATTTTATCTATTTGATTCTTATTGCACAGCTTTTTTTGTTTTTGGGGCGTACTATGCTAGAAGTGGTCCGGAGTTGGATTTTACTGCATTTGAGTACTAGGATAAATATTTCGTTGATTTCAGATTTCTTCATCAAGTTGATGAACCTCCCTATTTCATTCTTCGATTCGAAAATGACAGGAGATCTCTTACAGCGAATTAACGACCACCAGCGCATCGAAAAAATACTTACCGTTTCCTCGCTGAGCGTCGTATTTTCTACGGTCAATTTTGTGATATTCGGTGGTGTCTTGGCCTACTACAGCCTTCAGATTTTCGGCATTTTTCTGTTGGGTAGTATCTTTTATTTTCTCTGGGTATTTTTTTTCTTCAAAAGGCGAAAGGTGCTGGATTACAAACGCTTTTCGGAAGTAAGTCAAGAGCAAAGCAAGGTCATAGAACTTATCAATGGGATGCAGGAAATCAAATTGCACAATGCAGAACGAAAAATGCGATGGAACTGGGAGTATGTTCAAGCCCGTTTGTTCAAGGTAGAAATGAAGAGTTTGGTGCTCGAGCAAACACAATCCGTCGGTTCCTCGTTTATCAATGAGTTGAAAAATATTCTAATTACTGTCCTTTCCGCAAAATTGGTAATAGACGGTGATATTACACTGGGAATGATGATGGCGATTTCGTATATCGTAGGGCAATTGAACGCTCCAGTTACACAACTCATCAATTTCCTAAGGGAATTACAAGATGCTAAAATTTCATTGGAACGCCTTGGCGAAATCCATAATATGGATAACGAAGAAACCTATAACAAAGATACCGTACACAAAGTGGCCGATAATCTTGACTTTAAGCTCATCAATATCTCGTTTAGATATACGGGGGGTATCGATTACGTAATCAAAAACTTAGATCTATTGATTCCTGCAAACAAGGTCACTGCCATAGTCGGCGTAAGTGGTAGCGGAAAAACGACCTTAATGAAATTATTGTTGCGATTTTATAGACCAGACGAGGGGGAAATTCATATTGGGGACTATCGTCTGTCGGATATTTCTCAAAGTGCTTGGCGGGCTAATTGTGGAGTTGTAATGCAGGAAGGCTATATTTTTAATGATACAATTGCAATGAATATTGCTGTTGGTTCTGATTTTGTTGAAGAAAAAAAACTGTTGCATGCGGTAAAGATAGCGAATATCCAATCTTACATAGATAGTTTACCACTGGGTTTCAATACCAAGATCGGCATGGAAGGCGCAGGATTAAGTACAGGGCAAAAGCAACGGCTATTGATAGCGCGTGCGGTCTATAAGAATCCGAAGTTCTTGTTTTTCGATGAGGCTACCTCAGCCTTGGACGCTAACAATGAAAAAGTAATTATGGAAAATCTTGATAAATTTTTTACAGGTAGAACAGCTGTCATTATTGCGCATCGCTTAAGTACTGTTAAGAATGCAAACCAGATAGTGGTGTTAGATCAAGGTAAAATAGTGGAGTGTGGAGACCATGAGACCCTAACAAAATTGAAGGGAAGTTATTATTATCTTGTAAAAAATCAATTGGAACTTGGGAACTGAATTATGTCAGAAAACGAAAAATTAGACCGAGATAGTGTTCCAGTAAGGAGCGAAGTAGTTCAAGAAATCATGAACAAGGTGCCACATTTACTTATTCGCTGGGGGAATACCCTAATTCTTATTTTGACCATGGGAATATTGACCATTTCCTATCTTATTCGATATCCCAATATCGTGCATGCACAAGTGGAGTTGACCAATATAAACCCGACAAGTGAGGTTTATACGTTCACAGAAGGAAAGTTGGCAGCAATAATGGTCAAAAGTGGTGAAGAAGTGCATAAAGAAACATTACTAGCTAATATAATTACTTCCGAAGGAACTCAGGAATTACGAGCTCAAACATCGGGAACGATATATACCGTATCATTTTTGACAGAAGGAAATAGGGTCGATGCAGGAGAATTGTTGTTCAAAATCATACCTTTAGACAGTCATACGTATCAGGGAGTCATGAGATTACCATACGAAGCTTTGAGTAGGGTTAGTCAAGGACAGGAAGTTCGGATAAGACTTTCTGATAAGGCAACCGAACAGAAAGTAATTACTGGAAGCGTAGCGAAAATTTCTCAAGTTGCGGATAAACAAGGTCTTGTTGCTATTCAAATTCTACTGGAAAATGGACTTATAACCACCACAGGTCAGGAGTTTGTATACATACCAGGAATGCAGGGTCGTGCCGAGGTCGTTGTTGAAAATCCAAGACTTATCGAACATTTTTTCTATCAACTCAGGAATATGTTCAAATAATGAGAGGGGCTTTAAAAGAATTATTTATCAAACATAGGGGTAAATAAAAAACTATCTCACTAAGACGGGACGGTTTCAATGAGTCCTGAAAAATACTTTATTAAATTGTATTATAGTACTTTACAAGTTTTGTTGCTCTAAGGTTTAACCCGCATTATTCACAGATATTCTATTCCAAAGCCAAACTGCTTGCTATAATTGAAAACCTGCCTTTGTCGGCAGGCAGGTGCTCGAAATTTGTTCAGCTCAAAATTGAGCTACAGTTCCTTCGCTAAAAAATTTCTGTGCTTTCCAATTCTACCTGCCTTTGCCGGCAGGCAGGTTGGTATTTTGACTTTTCATAACGAACCCGTGAATAATGTGGGTTAAATCATGTGAAGCCTACTTTTTTTGTACACTGGTTAGGAATTTCATTCTTTTTCAGTTAGATGCCTACATGCGTATTTCGTCTAAGAATGAAAGCGTTGCCGTACAGCTTCATATAAAAATACTGCGCAAGCTACCGATACATTCAATGATTCTATTTCTCCTAATAAAGGTAGTTTCGCCATATGGTCCGAAGCTTTTAGAACAGAAGGTGAAATGCCTCTGTCTTCAGCTCCCATGACTATGGCACTTGGTGCTGTAAAAGAAATATCGTAAATGGTATTATCTGTTTTCTCGGTAGCTGAGATAACTTGAATACCTGATGCCTGTAAATAAAAAACAGCGTCTTTAATATGATCTACTTTAGCAATTGGGACTTTAAAAGCAGCACCAGCAGATGTTTTTATAGTATCGGCCGTAACAGGAGCTGCGCCTTTTTTTTGAATAATAATACCATCAACGCCTGTACACTCTGCAGTGCGTATTATAGCTCCAAAATTACGAACATCTGAAAGTTGATCTAACAAAAGGAACAGAGGGTTCTTTTTGTTCTTTATTATATTTTCTACAAGCGTTTCAAGTTCGTGAAAAGTAATAGGGGATATGTTTGCTACAACACCCTGATGATTGTTTTTGGTTAGCCGGTTGAGTTTTTCGATAGGCACATAGGAAGCATTGATCTGGTTTTTACGAATAGTAGTTTCCAATTCTCGATACAAATCACTTTTGAGCCCTCTTTGTATAAATATCTTATCTATAGGTTCATTAGCGTTTATAGCTTCCATAACGGTTCTTATACCATAGATTTGAGTAGTTTTCTCCATTCGGCAAAGGTAAAGTAAAAAGCCATCCTTTTACATAGGATGGCTTTTGAAAAAATGTGTTTGTTGAATTATTTGGCATTACATATAATTCAACGGTTTTTTATTTGTTTAAGAATTCAAAAACTTTGATCAAATCAGCTTCGTTCTTAATATTTAAATTATTTTCTTTAAGATAAGTCTTTACCATTGCTTTTTTAGAATCGTCTAATAATTTCAATAATTTATTATTAGAGACAATTTCATCAATTCTGTTTACTCCTTTTTTCTGAAAGTAATACTCTGTGAACTTACTGAATTTTGCAGGCACGGCAGCTATAAAAGAGTTTTGAGCTGGTGTGCCTTCAGTATATTTAACTTTAATTCTTTTATATAAATCATAGTCTTCACCATTATAGAGTTCGATAAGATAACCGTTTGCAGTCTTTTTTTTGACCGTTACAAACGTTTTAAAACTCATCTTTTTACCGTTTGAACGTATATTTAAATTTTTGTCCTTAGCTAAGCTTCTAACTAATTCTCCATCAACATTAGCTTTCATTATTTCTACCTCTTCGTTTAGAGCATTATGTCTGTAAAAAATAGAGCCAATTTTGTCATCTTTATAAAATAACGATGTTGGAATAAATTTATCACTAACATAAGGAGAGCCACTATAGTCTTTAGCTATATATTCTTTCTTTTCTGTTCCCGGGCCATCAAGAGCTGAATCTAATGTTGCTATTGCACCTGTATTTGCTGTAGAACCACCTACTCCTAGATTTGTAGCTATTTCTCCAACCAATTGAGCTTGCATTGTGACAAGGGTAAAGACCGATAAAACGAAAGCGATTAAATGTTTCATAAAAAATATTTTTTTGGTACAACTCAAATATACAAAATCTAGGTGAAAATTAGTGGAGCTATATAGGTAATTATCTATTTGATAAATAAGTAGTTAGTTTGTCATTATTTATAGCAAATACGACTAATTTCCCTTGTTTAATTGATAATAGTGAAAAGCTTTTGAGGTTTCCTTTTGGGTATAGACCGCTTTTTTGGTTATTTACAATTGAATAACCATCTGTTCCATTAGAAATTAATAGTATTCCAGATATGGCATCTAATCGAGGGGTTTCAACTTCAGTTTCATAAATATTACCTCCGACTAGGCAATCTTCATAACCATCGCCGTTAAAATCATAACATGAAATGTCTAATATTGGAAATAATTGGGCTTCAATAGGTAATTTTTTCTCTATAAACTTTCCATTTCCTTTATTTATCAATAAAACCGATTCAAAGTTAGTAACCTCTCTACGGTATGATGTTTGTAATTTTTCACCATAAATATCTGAAATTGTTGCTTTTGCAAAATCTGCATATTCAGGAAATTTTCCTTTTATAAAAGGCATTTGTTGCGAAGAACACTCTCGTCCTCTTACCGGTACATACTCGCCATTATATTTTTTGCTCAAGACTATATCGTTTGTGCCATTGTTATCAAAATCTTCAGCATAGATTTTAAAAGGTTTTTCTACAGTAGCGTTAAATTTTAAGTTAAGCCCCGCATTACCCACAATATAATCAGGTAACCCGTCTTTATTCACATCGGTTTCTTTGATCGAGAACCACCATCCTTTTGTTTTTGGCAATCCGTTTTTATTTTTAAGCTGTTTAAATGTGCCTTTTTTATTTTCGAAAAAACCGATAGTGGTCCATTCGCCAACAGCAATAAAATCTTCCCAGCCATCATTGTTGAAATCGGTTACGGCAATACTATTTATAATTCCGAAATTTTGTAAGTCAATAGCTTTTTCATCAGTTACATTTTTTAAATTTCCATTTGTATTTTCGTATAAAACCGAGGAGCTATGTATAGGATAGTTCTTGGGTTTTATTCTATTGCCAACTAGAATGTCTAAATCACCATCCTTATCAAAATCTATAGTGGTTACGGTTTTTCCGCTTTTTGGGTTTTTACCTAAGATTGTATTGCTCCATCTAGAAAAAACACCTTTTCCATCATTTAAATATAACCTATCTGCATAGTAAGAAGAATACGCTTCAAAAGAGTTACCTCCGCTGACTACATATAAATCTAGGTCATTATCATTATCAAAATCAAAGAATACAGATTCCATATCTTCATAGCCTGAATCTTCTTTAAAAATATTTGGGGTGGTGTTTTTAAAACCATTGTCAGTTTGAATGTAAAGTTGAGCTGCTTGACCTGATGCACCACCAATGAACAAATCTTCTTTTCCGTCTCCATTAATATCGCCTTTAGAGATAAATGGGCCTAAGTTTGATTGTTTGTAGGGTAGTAATATTTCCTGTTCGAAATCATCATACAAATTTTCTTTATGTGTATAGTTTAAACCAATACTTGAGGGATTTATTTTTTTAAAAAATTGCTTCACATTTTTATTGGTTTTATCTTTTTGATTCGCATCTTTTTCAAAAAACTCTAAAACTGTATTGCTCTTAATTGCATACCGCTTTTCTATTTTACCACTAAGCCATTCTACTGAAATAGTATCAATACCAGTTTCTTTGCCAAGCCCAAAATGAGCAGTGTTATCTTGCGATGACATATAGCCGCGTACTCTTTTTGTTTCTACAAATTGTGTTTTTCCATTATACATTATTTTAACTTTTGCGAAGGACTCTGAACTCTTTCCGGTAGTTTTTATTTTGATGAAGTTTCCTAAGTTTTTCTCTATAGTGGTATTTTTATATAGAAAGGCATTTTCATCCATATTATTGATAATCAAATCTAGGTCTCCATCATTATCTAGATCACCAGTTGCTGCGCCGTTACTGAAAGAAGGATCGGCAAGGCCCCATTCGGGGGCAGTATTTTTGAAATTTAAACCTGTTTGGTTTTGATATAATATATTCGGAAGTTTTTCAGACGGCATTTGATCATAGAGCTGTTGTTTGATCTCAGAAGGTACATTATTGCCAAATTTTCTTCTGGCATTGAAAACTTTTCGTTGTAGGTCATTGTCTAATGCATAACGCCTATATCCATTAGTTATATAAATGTCTTTATCTTCATCATTATCGAAATCAGATAGTAAAACTGACCAACTCCAATCTGTATTGGCAGTTTCAGTTAGTTGGGATATATTGTTAAAGGTATTGTTGCCCATATTTAATTGGAGCGAATTGAACATGTACTGGTGTTGAAAACCAGCCTTATCTACGAGATAAGAAAATCTATCAGTACTCATTGATGCCATAAGCGTTTTAGACCTAAAATGGTCAGTGGAGGCCATATCCAAGGTAAAAATGTCTTGTAGATTATCATTGTTGATATCAGCGATATCAATACCCATTCCATAGAATGAAATATGATTGGTATATGCTTTTATAGTATCAGTAAAGGTTCCGTTTTTATTATTGATAAATAGGGCATCTGGTAAATAGTAATCACTGGCGATATAAATATCAAGCCAATTATCATTGTTTATATCGCCTACACTTAGGCCCAACCCAAAAATGGGACGTAATAAACCAGCTTTTTTTGTGATATCGGTAAACTTGCCATTATCATTTCTGTACAAGTGTGAGCTATTATAATAGGCAGTTTCAGCATCTTTTTTAATAAGTTTTTGAAGATTAATGGGATCTACGCCATAAAGTTCATTTTCGTTCATAACAATACAATCCAGATCCCCATCTTTATCATAATCGAAGAAGGCAGATTGTGTACTTATACCATTATCGTTAATACCATAGATTTTGGCTGATTCGGTAAAAGTTAAGTCTTGATTATTTATAAATAATAAGTTGTCTCTGTTATTTCGATTATTGGGTCCGCCCTGCGAAATGTATATATCTTTATAACCATCATTATTGATATCTACAAATGTGATACCATTAGACCATATTTTGCCATGATTTATTTTTGCTTTTTCAGAAATATCCTCAAAAACTAAATTCCCTTTATTAAGATAAAGCTTGTTTGGTACTTGGTTGCCACAGAAAAAGACATCTAGTAAGCCATCATTGTTTATGTCTTCTACACCGACCCCCGCGCCATTATAGAAATAATCGAAGTTGAAAAGATTTTCTAAAGTCTCCACATTTTCCTTTATTTTATTATTGAATATCAATTTGCTTTCATCACTTGATATTCGTTCGAATAAAGGCACTTTTTTTTTGGACACAGTAGATGTAGGTGTCCCAGTATTTTGTTTTTCATTTTTACAGGAAAATAATATTGAAAAAACGATACTGATTAGACTAAAACAAAAATATTTTGAACGCATTAGGGTTTTAAAAAAGTTTACGGGTAAAAATACTGTTTTAAATAGATTTATAGGGGGTCAGTAGTTAATTACCGATTATTCCTGTTTGGTATATTCTATCCGCTTCCACCATTTTCACTATCAAATTATTGAAGATGGTAGCTTTGCTTTAGGAACGATTGATCCTGAAGCAAAACTCATTGAAAACATCTGTTCAAGTGTAACATTTCAGCCGTTATGTATTGGCAGGTATAGGTTTTCAAGAAATCCCTGTTGGATATTATGGAGTTCCAGATGCCACCCTTTAGGGCCGGGGCAAAGGAACACAAACCCAGATGCCACCCTTTTAGGGCCGGGGCAAAGGAACACAAACCCAGATGTCACCCTTTTAGGGCCAGGGCATAGCAACACAAACCTCTCGAGCCTTTAACCGCATTTATATACCGACCTCTATAGATTTTTATCAGAATAGCAGTAATAAGGAATGTGTAAAACGAAAAACTGCCGAATGTATACATTCGGCAGTTCATCTATTTTAAAACTTGTATAAGGTTATAAATTATCCATTACAAATGTTTAGTACCAATACGCCAGTAGCTGGTCCAGGACCATCTTCAATAGCTAATTCACCAGTTGGTGCAGTAATTACATAACTATGTTCCCCTTCAAAATTTCCAGCTACGTACGTGAAAAAGAACTCGGTAGTTCCAACAGGAACATTAACAGTAAAAGAAGCAGAACTTCCGCTGGTAAATGTAATTTCACTTACCACCCCATCAATAGTAACATCAATTCTAGCGCCGTCCCATCCATCACCAAAACTATCGGCAAGATCTAAAATATAATCCCCAGGAACAGGAGCTACAGGAATACACTTAATAGTCTGTTGGTACTGAAATGGAGATGCAAAGAAAGAACCTGTTAATGTACTAGTGTTCGTGTCATTAGAGAAAGAACTGCCATCTGTTAAAAACAATTGCAATCTGAAAAGAATAGCATCACCTCCGTCAAATTGACCTTCTACAACACCTAAAGCATCGAGTGCTTCTTGAAAAGTTGATTCAAAAGTAGCCCTAGGAAGACCAAAAGGCCCAGCTTCAAAATCACTTGCTTGAAAAGTGGCTACTAATACTTCAGCAGGAGAAGTAGTACCATTGCCTGCTGTATTGTCTATAAAATTGACAAAGACGTCCACACTCTGCAAAAGGTCACCGTTTTCCACATCTTGCTCTTCGAAGGTTACCCCAAAGTTAGTAGAAGTGTCAAAGCGATCAAAGTCAGAACCAAAGGTCTCAATTGTTCTAAGAACTGCTCCACGTGTGGTAGTTTCCAGTACTTGGTCTATAATTTTATCACCATCATCACAAGAGCTTATAAACAAGCTTGAGATGGCTACTATTGTAAATAGTTTAATATTTATTTTCATCGTCATATTATTTTTTAGTTAGAAGATGGGAATCCGGGTCCAGGAGGATTAGTATCCCAAAAGACTTGTGTATTCAAATCTGTACGCTGTGTTAGATTTGTATTTGTAATAACCTCACCTTGTGGGTACAAAAATGTTCTTGGAAACGGCCCAGGGTTTTCTTCCCAGTTAGGTGATAATGTATTCGGGAAACCTGTTTTTCTATAAAAATTATAGGCTTCGGCAGCACCACCATATAGCGCTATCCAATATTGTTCTGAAAATATATTCATTTGGTCATCGCCCGTTGCGGCACCGTAATCTGCTATTATACCATTTATATAGGCAGTAACAACTGCATCGGAAGGAGCCATTGAAAGATCAGCACCTGTATCTAAATCAGCAAAGTCTTGAGCTTTTGCAATGGATTTTTCCATACCTGCCTGTAAAAAGGGAGTGGCATCACC
>QILY01000217.1 GCA_003232155.1 Maribacter sp. | reverse complement strand
GGTTGCACAAAATTTATAAGTCCGGCAGCAGGGTAAACCTGCATTGAAGTCCCTATGATAATTAGAATATCGGCCACTTCTACAATTTCTACTGCTTTATCAAGTAATGGCACCTGTTCTCCAAACCAAACAATATGGGGGCGTAATTGGTGTTCGTTTTCGCAGAAATCACCCAAATTCAAATCTTTTGTCCACGGTAATACTAAGCTTTCATTTTCTGTACTTCGCACTTTTAGTAATTCTCCGTGTAAATGGAGAACATTTGAACTACCAGCTCTTTCATGTAGGTCATCTACATTTTGGGTAACAATATGAACATTAAAATACGCCTCTAAATCTACCAAAGAGATATGTGCCTTGTTGGGGGCAACGTCCAACAATTGTTTTCTTCTTTGGTTATAGAAGTCTAATACCAATTCAGGGTTTTTGGCAAAACCTTGTGGCGATGCTACTTCCATAACATCATGGCCTTCCCATAGGCCATCGGAATCACGAAATGTTTTAATACCACTTTCAGCGCTGATTCCTGCACCGGTCAAGACTACTATTTTTTTACACATAAGCTTTAATTTTACATAAAAATAAGCTTTTCATTATATTGCCAACATGATCGATCATCAACTTTTATCTTATTTGGAAGAATTTATAAGTCTTGAACGTAAAGAGCGCTTTCTAGAAATATTAGAGAAACGCACTAAATATATTACGGTGGCTATAGAAGATGTTTTTCAAATGCACAATACCAGTGCAGTAATCCGCAGTTGCGAAATTTTTGGTATTCAAGAAGCACATGTAATCGAGGGCAGGTATGGCCAAAGATTGGATAAGAACATTGCTATGGGTGCTGAAAAATGGGTAGATGTTTACCGTTATGACAATACAAAGAGTTGTATTGAAAGACTAAGGCAAAAGGGCTATAAAATTATTGCGACTACACCACATACGAACGACTGTTTACTTGATGATTATAAAATTGATGGAAAAATAGCCTTGTTTTTTGGAACGGAAAGAGATGGGTTAAGCGAAGAGGTTATGAATCAAGCTGACGGATTTTTAAAAATACCTATGAGTGGTTTTACCGAGAGTTTGAATATTTCTGTATCGGCCGCTATAATTTTGCAAAACCTAACTGTGCAATTAAAAAATACTGAGGTTGATTGGCGATTGACCAAAGATGAAAATCTAGAAAAACAATTGGATTGGGCGAAAAAAACAATTAAAAGTATTGATGATGTTTTGGGTAGATATTACGGATTGAAATGATTTTTCATGCAAAAATGTTGCTAATGAATTCAACACAGATTATGCAATCCAAAACTGAAATTGGCAGCGGCCATAGGTTTATGGCCTTGCATTCACAAAGCTGATTCCAGTTATTCAACTAATTCTAACAGCGCAATATCATAATCGTTCTCTAGAATTACTTTTCCGTTTTTTACAATAACTTCAGTTTCTGAATAGGTGTCGTACAATTTTGTGCCATTGCCAAAAAAGCCTTTTACCCAGAGTGATTTTTTTCCTTTGGGCAAATCTAAACCAATGACAACTTTGTCTTTATAATCTTTTTTAGAATAGGTTCTACTGAACACATAAGGTTTTTTTCCTAACCTTTTGTGCTTACCAGCTCCAACAGCGGGGTGGTTGTTTCTAAATTGACCTAATTTTCTCCAATGAGCAAGTATTTGTTGAGTAGTAGCTGAACTATCAATAGCTTCCCAGTTCATATATGAGCGAAGCGTGGCATCACCTTCGGCACCCTCTATGGTTAAATCCCTAGCTGTTTCATCGCCATAGTAAATTTGGGAAGTACCAGGAGTTAATAGAAGTACATTTGCAGTTTTTATGGGGTGTTTTCTTTCTTTATCATAAGGTTGCCCGTCATCGTGCGAAGTCAAATAATTTACCACACTTTTTCCTTTTAATTTGGTATTCAATAGTTTATGATACTTTTTGAAGATAGTCTCATAATCATTCTGAGCATCTATTTTTAATTCAAAATTAATTAGGCTGTTAAACCCATAATCGTAATAATCTACTTTTTTGTCTCCAAAATCAAATTCACGGCCTCCTGAAATGCCGTAGTTATATACCTCGCCCATCATATAAAATGGAGTATCGTCCAATACCTCTTTTGGGTGTTTGTTTTTCCAATTATCGAAGGCATAAGAAGCTTCTTTGTATAGTTCTGCCCAAACTTTTTCATCGACATGTTTTACCGTATCAACACGATAACCATCAATTCCTAAATCATTAACATAATCAGTCAGCCATTTGATGATATAAAATCTTGGAGCTCTAGGGTAACCGGTACGTTCAAAGAATAATTGAAGTTCAGCAAGCTCATTGCCCAGCCTGCCTTCTTCTTTCCATTTGGCAAGTAATGGGTCAGGTAATTCAACAGGAACATCAGATTCTGTTAATATATCAGGTAAATTCTCTACTAAAGTGCAGCTTGTTGTATTTTCATAAGAGGTAAACTCGCATTTAGGTTCGGTACGTACCCACTCAGAAGGCCAAATTGGATCAATGTCGGTAACAGGTCCGGTATGGTTTAAGACTACATCCATAAGTACGCGAATACCCTTTGAATGCGCTGTTTTTACCATATGTTCGAGGTCTTTTTTGGTGCCGAAATTAGGATCAAGAGCAGTCCAATCTTTTGCCCAATACCCATGATAGGCATAGGTGTTTCCTGTTCCTTCATTAGTAGCGCCTTGAACTTGTTCTATGACAGGAGTGAACCATATAGCATTTATCCCCAGATCAGAAAAATAGCCTTCTTTTATTTTTTTGGTAATCCCTTCAATATCACCTCCCATAAAACCTCTTAAAACTGCAGTAGAATCAGTTCTGTTTAAAGTAGTATCATTCTCAGTATTCCCATTATTGAATCGGTCGGTCAATAAAAAGTATATATTGGCACCTTGCCAAACAAAAGGTATTTGAACTTTAGGTTCGTCAATAACTTTTTGTGTGACAACTTTTGTTTCAACAGTTGCTTTTTTACTTTTTTTACATCCGAAGAAAATAGAAAAAATGGTAAGAGTAATGAGTAGTTTTTTCATTTGAGGTATTTTACTTAAATCCAGATTATGCATTAGAAAATCTATTCCGCCTTAAAACTACTTCAAAATATACCGTTTCACTACTTTTTTAAGTTTAACCGTAGCGCTGCTATGGGAAAACTTAGAAAAAGTCATATTTTATTGTAGTTGTAACGCTCATAACGAAGTTCTAATATATAATCTGGGTTAAAACTATAAAATGAAGACGTAACTATGAAATATATTCTAGAAGATAATTTTGTTTTCCCCGAAACGCTAAAAATTTGGAACTAAAATAGTACTGTAAATATAAAAATCAGATGTGTCTTTGGTAGTATTACCTTTTTTTTGCCCTACCTCTATTTAATACCTTAAACTCTTCGTAGCAGCTACTAATAGCATCAAGTATTTGAAGGTCATTGGCTGTGGTAATGAACGATTTTGAATAGCTACAATTATTAAGAATATCGTCGATATCCATTTTTTCGATTTGTAGCAGCTCAGTAAGGGTTTCCCTATCAAATTTAGAGGCCAGCAAATCGCGGATTTGGTCATCTTTTTTTATTTGACGCAATTTCCGCATTTGATTTGGCTTTCTACCAAAAAGATTCCGAAGCAAATCTGCAGGGTTCAATATAGCACCAAGCACTTTTGTCACAGCACTAGGGTTTCTGTTACCAGCTTCATAACCTACATTTAAACCCGAAATGCTGTATTGATATGAGTTATTGTCTATAGGTAGATTTCTCACATCGATCTCAAGATATCCTGTAAGCTGAAAAGGGCGTACAATTACCTCTTCAAGTGCATAGGCCAATTCAGTCAAACTTATTTTAGTGTCTTTAAACTTGAACATATCATTGGTGACACGTATTTTTTGTGATTTGAACCCTAAGAAAGAGAAATAAAGTGTGTCGTTTACAGTAGCCGTAATTGAAAATTTCCCATCCGGGTTGGTTATTGTGCCCACTACTTTATTGAGATTGATTATATGAACACTTTCTAGAGGAAAACTAGTTTGTGCATTTACAACAATGGCTTTTATTTCGCCTTCTTGTTGGTCTTGTCCACCCTCTTGCGAGAATCCCAAAAAACATGATATGAAAAAAAGTGGAAGTAAATATTTATGCATTAATCTAGAATCGGGTTTTAAAGATACTAAACAAAATAAAAAAATATGCCAGAGCGTATTTTTTAATATACAATTAACTAAAAGAAGTCACTTTTTCTTCTTTTACTTCTTCTGTTACCTGAATTTTCGCTTTTGCCATAACTAGAACTTCTATCTCTTCGCTTATTTCTATCTCTTCCGCCATATTCGCTACGGTCTCTGCTGCCACCGCCACGGCTTTTATTGCGGTCTCTACCTCCTCGGCCACCGCCTCCTCCAGGGTTTTTAGAAACTTCAACGTTTACAAATCTTCCGTTAACCTTAAATTCAGTAAAAGTGGCCAATATTTGGTCTGTTGAAGTAGCATCTGTATTAAAGAATGAAAAACTTTCTTTTACATCTACTTTGAAAACGTCATCTTGCTGAAGGCCTACAGTATCACGAATGAAATCTTTTAAAGACATCCAGTCATAACCATCTTTTTCGCCGACATTGATAAAGTAGCGTACCGAACCTGAAGTTGGTGCATCACCACGATTACTTCTATCGCTTCCCCGTTCTCTTGAGTCAGAAGAATTCAGATCTTTGGTTTTGTTATAGTAGTTGAAAAAACGGGTGAATTCTACAGAAACGATTTTCTTAATCAATTCTTCGCGATCTACATCCTTTAGTACATCAGTGATGGCAGGTAAATAATTTTCTACATCTTTATTGATTTCGGTATCCTTAATTTTATTGGCTAAATGATATAGCTGTATTTCACAAATTTCCATTCCTGTTGGAATTGTTTTTGAAATAAACTTCTGTTTGATCTTATTTTCAATGGATTTTATCTTGCGCAATTCACTGCGTGTAACAATTACCATAGAAATACCCGATTTTCCGGCTCTGCCAGTACGTCCACTACGGTGCGTATATGTTTCTATTTCATCGGGCAATTGGTAGTTGATTACGTGTGTAATATCATCAACATCAATACCACGGGCAGCTACATCGGTAGCTACTAACATTTGGATCTGTTTTTTACGAAAAGAGTTCATGACCAAATCTCTTTGGTTCTGACTTAAATCGCCATGTAATGCTCCAGCGTTATATCCATCTTCAATTAATTTTTCAGCAACTCGTTGTGTATCTCTTTTTGTTCTACAGAAAATTACTGAAAAAATATCTGGGTTGGTATCCGCTAAACGTTTTAGAGCTGGATAACGGTCTCTACCACTCACTACGTAATATTCGTGCCGTACGGTTGAAGTACCGGCATTTTTTGTCCCAACAGTTATTTCCTGAGGGTTATGCATGAATTTTTTTGCTATAATCGATACTTCTTTGGGCATTGTGGCCGAAAACAACCATGTGGACTTCTCGTCAGGCGTGTTTGAAAGGATATCTTTGATATCCTCAAAAAAGCCCATATTGAGCATTTCATCTGCCTCATCTAAAATGCAGTAATCGATTTTTGAAATATCAACTAATCTGCGCTTGATCATATCTTTCATACGACCGGGCGTGGCAACAATAATTTGTGCACCGCGTTTTATCTGGCGCGCTTGATCCGTTATGCTAGCACCACCATAAATGGCAACTACATTTACATTTTTTTCGTACTTAGAGTACAGTTTTAATTCATTGGTAAGCTGTAAACAGAGTTCGCGGGTAGGGGAGAGTATCAAGCCCTGTGTTGTTCTACTGTTACTATCAATTTTTTGAATTAGAGGGAAACCAAAAGCTGCGGTTTTTCCTGTTCCTGTCTGGGCGAGTGCGACCAAATCAGTTTCGCTTTCCAATAAAATTGGGATTGCTTTTTCCTGTACTTCTGACGGGGTTTCAAAACCCAAATCAGCAACAGCATCTAGTAAGGACTTTTCAAGTCCCAGTGCTTCAAACTTTGTCATAATATGTTATACTTAATCGCAAATATGAATGTTGCATAGAGCGATTATCGTATATAATCTTTAGACTCAGCGCAACACATGCTATACCAGCGGCGTTTAATAAA
This sequence comes from Maribacter sp., assembly GCA_003232155.1. Taxonomy (GTDB): domain Bacteria; phylum Bacteroidota; class Bacteroidia; order Flavobacteriales; family Flavobacteriaceae; genus Maribacter_C. The sequence goes on along the minus strand of QILY01000217.1, from coordinate 6,303 downwards.
GCGGCAAAGATACTTTATTTTATTTGATTAGATGGCTTATTAATTTTTGTACCGCTTTTCCACGATGGCTTATTTTATTTTTAATGGACATTGGTAATTCGGCAAAAGTTTTATTATATGTCAAAGGTTTAAAAATGGGGTCATAACCAAAACCATCTGTACCGTTTTTTTCATGGGTAATTTCCCCTTCTACCGCACCGGTAAATAGTATAGATTCATGTTCCAAATTCAATGCGATTACAGTTTTAAATTTTGCTTGCCTGTTGTTTTTATCATGTAATTCAGAAAGTAACTTGTTCATATTATCTGTCGCGCTTTTTTGCTCTCCGGCATAGCGGGCAGAATATACACCTGGAGCCCCGCCAAGGGCAACTACCAAAAGTCCGGTGTCATCGGAAAAACAATTTAATCCATATTTTTCAGTAACAAAATTAGATTTTAGCTGGGCATTACCCTCTAAGGTCTGTGCAGTTTCAGGTATTTCATTAAAGCAGCCAATATCGGTCAATGATAACAACTCAATATATGAGGGCATCAACGCTTTTACCTCATTGAATTTATTTTGATTGTGTGTAGCGAAAACTAGTTGCATAACTGTAAAAATACTAATTTTATAAGATGAAGTTAAAAATACCACCTCCGATAGTTACTTTTGTTTTTTCAGGTATGATGTACTTATTAGCCAAGTTTTTACCTATTGGATATTTTGATTTTTTTGGACGTATTTATTTAATCTATACATTGATTATTTCAGCGATGATAGTAATGATTGTTTCTTTAAGTCAGTTTTTTATATCAAAAACTACAACTAACCCGTTGAACCCTTCCAAGGCTTCTAAATTGGTTGTCAACGGAATTTATCAATACACAAGAAACCCTATGTATTTAAGTATGTTACTAATGTTATTGGCATTAGGTGTTTGGTTGGGGAATGCTTTTAATACTTTGATTGCTGCAGCTTTTGTAGCGTATATGAACAAATTTCAAATTTTCCCCGAAGAAAGGGCTTTAACGAAAATTTTTGATAAAGAATATAAGCAATACTGTACTCTGGTAAGAAGATGGTTCTGATTTTAATCTAAATAATTCTCTGATGACGCTCAGCTCCAGGGTTTCTTGTTCACCTTTCTTTTAAAGAGGTCGGAACTGTCTTTTCGCAGTTCTGGGCGTGGTTTAAATATAAGCGAATTAGCTTATAAACAACAATTATTAGCGAATTAGCTTATATTTTAATATATTAGCGTTTTAGCTTATATTATTATGATAGCAATTATTACAGGGGATGTTATTAATTCGGAGAAGCATAAAGCTTCGGAATGGATCGATATACTAAAGAATCAATTTTTAAAATGGGGAAAATCACCTTCGGATTGGGAAATATATAGGGGCGATGAATTTCAAATTCGAATACCAACAAAGAAGGCCCTATGGGCAGCGATACTGATTAAGGCACTTATTAAATCGAATAAAAATTTAGATGTGAGAATGGCTATAGGTATTGGTTCCGAGTCTTTTACAGGAGTTAGTGTTAGCGAATCTAACGGTACTGCTTTTCAACGTTCAGGACGTATGTTTGAAACCTTAAAAGATGAAAAACTGAACCTTGCCATAGCTACAGGTAATACAAAAGAAAATCAAATATTGAATCTAATGCTGAAATTAGCTTTGGGTTTTATGGATGAATGGACGTCGGTTTCTGCAGAAATTGTAGCTCTAGCACTGGAGAACCCGAATACATCGCAGCAAGAAATTGCGGAAAAACTGAACATTCAACAATCTGCGGTAAGCCAAAGACAAAAAAGGGCTCGCCTTGATTTGGTTGTTCAGTTGCTTGCTTATTACCCACAAACTTTACAAAAAATGAAACCATGATACTATTCACTAAGCTTTTCTTAGCACATTTGATTGGAGATTTTTTGCTACAGCCCAATCGTTGGGTAGTTCATAAAGAAGCGAATAAGGTGGCTTCAAAATACCTGTATTTTCACGTACTGCTGCATTTTGTGGTAACAATGATTTTATTGTGGGATTTTAGTTATTGGAAAATCGCTTTGATTATAACGGTATCGCATTACGGTATCGATCTGCTGAAACTATATACATCACCTCTGTTCAAGAATAAAAACATTCCCTTTTTTATTGACCAAATGCTTCATATTATAGTGCTGTATTGCAGCGCTTATTTTGATGATTTATATGAACATACATTAAGTTTGTTTCAGCAATTGGATTGGGCCTTGGTTACAGCGGTTGTCTTTGTTAGCTTTCCGACGGCAATTATTATGAATAAAATAATGCAAAAAATGTCCGACCAAATTGAAATAGACCACAAATCATTGCCCAATGCCGGAAAATATATTGGAATTATAGAACGCTTATTTGTACTCATTTTTATTATTTTTGGACGATGGGAAGCTATAGGACTATTGATTACCGCAAAGTCAGTTTTTCGATTTAATGATCTAAAGGAAAGTAATAATCGAAAGCTCACAGAATATATTTTAATAGGCACCTTAATAAGTTTTGGTATTGCTATTGTTACCGGAATCATATATACTTCACTGTAACACATTAAAAACTATATGCAAATCAAAATTCAAACGATTACCTTTTTCTTTATGCTTTGCGCCATTGGTAATTATGCGCAAACCAAATCATTTCAATCTTTTGATGACATAAAAATTGTATATACTGATGAGGGGGGTGGAAAACCGGTTTTGTTGATACATGGTTTTATGGATTCAAGAAAATCATGGGATAAAACTGAACTTAAAAAAAAATTATTGGCAAAAGGATATCGGGTAATTGTTCCTGATTTGCGGGGTAATGGGGATTCTGATAAACCCCATGATGACGATGCGTATTCCCAAAATGCCGAAGTTACCGATTTAATGTTTTTAATGGTACACTTGAGAATAGGTAAATATGAGGTAGTAGGATATTCTAGGGGTAGCATTTTGGCTGCTAAACTGATAACATTAGATAGACGAGTAAAAAAAGCGGTGCTTGGTGGTATGGGTAGCGACTTTACAAAACCAAATTGGAATAGGCGAATTATGCTCAGAAATGCTTTTAACGGAATTGTTACTGAAGAAACAAAAGGTGTGGTAGACTATGCCAAATCAATAGGTGCTGATTTAAAATGTTTGTATTTACAACAAAAACATCAATCTGTTACCAGTAAAAAAGCATTAGCAAGGGTGAAAATAAAAGTATTGGTCATTGCAGGTAATGAGGATACTGATAATGGTGACCCAGCTGAGCTGCAAAGAGCCATTCCTAAGAGTAAACTTAAAATTGTAAAAGGAGACCATAACGGTACATATAAAACAAAGGCCTTTTCTGAAGCTATACTTTCCTTTCTGTAAATCATAAATACTGTTCTCAAGATTAATTATTTGTGGAATCCGCAATTTTACCCCTTCAAAAAAATCGATTTCATATCAAAACAAAGAAGATATGTTAAGAGGATAACTTTTAATGGAATTCATTAATATTCATGGGAATAAATTTTTACTTTTGACCCTTCATTTAGTATTATTCCCTTGAAGAAAGGAATCTTTTAACCTATATAATTAATATTTATTGTCACCCTTGCGAAGGCGAGAATCTCAATATTAAAATAGTATCAATTAATAATGATAGACGTGGCCAGAAAATACGTTTTCGATTTTGACAGTACATTGACTAGGGTAGAGGCATTGGATGTTTTGGCAGAAATGACCTTACAGGGTAAATCGAACAGAGAAGAAATCATTGATGAGATTCAAAAAATCACCAACTTAGGTATTGATGGTGATATCTCTTTCACAGAGTCTTTGGAACGACGTATAAAATTATTACACGCCCACAAAGATGATTTAGAGGGTTTGGTTGCTGAATTGCGTCAAAAAATATCAAAATCAATAGAATCGAATAAAGATTTTTTTGAAAAATTCTCAGATGATATTTATGTGATTTCCTGCGGATTTAAAGAATTTATAGACCCTATTGTTGAAGAATACAATATTCCGTCAGATCGAGTGTATGCGAATACTTTTGAATTTGATGCTGATGGTTATATTATAGGCTTTGATGAAAGCAATCCATTATCTCAGCATAATGGAAAGATTGAATGCTTAAAACAAATGAACCTTGATGGAGAAGTTCAGGTAATCGGCGATGGTTATAGCGATTATGTAATGCGAGAGGCCGGTATTGCTGATAAATTCTTTGCGTATACTGAGAATGTGCACCGTGAGAAGGCAGCCGACAATGCAGATCATGTCACACCTAATCTTGATGAGTTTCTTTTTGTAAACGATTTGCCAAGAAACATTTCTTATCCTAAGAACAGAATCAAAATTTTATTATTGGAGAATGTGCATCCCGATGCATTTGAAAATTTATCCGAAGATGGATTTTCAGTAGAATTGGTAAAGCACAGTCTGTCAGAAGATGAATTAATTGAAAAGATAAAAGGAGTACATGTTTTAGGTATCCGTTCTAAAACCCAAGTAAGCAAAAAAGTATTGAAAGCTGCCAATAAGCTATTGGTAGTCGGTGCTTTTTGTATTGGTACTGCTCAAATAGATTTAGAGAATTGTAAAGCTAAAGGAGTTGCAGTTTTCAATGCTCCGTACAGTAATACCCGCTCTGTAGTTGAATTGGCGATTGGCGAAATTATTATGTTAATGCGTAATGTTTTTCCTCGTAGCACAGAGATCCATAACGGACAATGGCAGAAAACAGCAGTAGGTTCAAGAGAGGTTCGTGGTAAAAATTTAGGAATAGTAGGTTATGGTAATATAGGTAAGCAACTTTCTGTTTTGGCAGAAGCTATTGGTATGCGTGTTTATTACTATGATATTGATGATAAATTAGCTTTGGGCAATGCTATTAAGTGCAATACTTTAGAAGATTTATTGAGCGTTTCAAATGTTGTTACGCTACATATTGATGATAATAAGGCAAACAAAAATTTTATCGGGGAACGAGAAATCAACCAAATGAAAAACGGCGCCATGTTGATTAATTTGGCCAGAGGCTCTGTGGTAGATATTGAAGCTTTAGCAAATGCATTAAAAAGCGGAAAATTAGGCGGTGCAGCAATAGATGTATACCCTGAAGAACCTGGTAGTAATGGAAAATTCTTAACTGAACTTCAAGGTTTGAGCAACGTTATTCTTACCCCTCATGTTGGTGGAAGTACTGAAGAAGCACAGCGTAATATCGCCGATTTTGTTCCGAATAAAATAATGGATTATGTAAATTCTGGTAATACGGTCGATGCAGTAAACTTTCCTAATATTCGTTTGCCAAAACAAAATAAAGCCCATCGTTTTTTACATATTCATAAGAATGTACCAGGTATAATGGCCAAGATAAATGAAGTATTGGCAAAATATGAAATGAACATTTCTGGTCAGTACCTTTCAACTGATAATGAAGTGGGTTACGTAATTACTGATTTGGATAAGGAATATAATAAAGATGTAATCAAGGCTCTTAAAAAGATTGGGAATACAATTAAATTTAGAGTGCTTTATTAGTTGACAGTTGATATTTGAACTCGATTTTGTATTTGAGTTTGTGCTTGAATTTGAACCTAACGATGATGATAAGGTTGGTTCTTTAAAATAGTAAACCCTCTATATACCTGTTCTACAATGAACAAACGCACCATCTGATGAGAAAAGGTCATTTTTGATAAACTTACTTTTCCTTGCGCCTTTTGGTATACACTCTCACTAAATCCATAGGGCCCGCCTATAACAAATACTAATTGTTTACAGCCAGAATTCATCTTTTTTTGAAGGTAGTTTGAAAATTCAATTGAGGTATATTGCTTCCCGTTTTCATCCAATAGAATCAAAACATCTGTAGCGTTTAGTTTTTTTAAGATAAATTCCCCTTCTTTCTCTTTTTGTTGGGTTTCAGATAGGTTTTTGGCATTTTTGATATCCGCAATAATATCCAATTCAAATTTCACATAATGTTTTAATCGATTTTCATATTCAGCAATCAATTGTTGTAGATGGTTACTGTCCGTTTTACCAATGGCAAGAAGTTTAATGGTCATATGACAAATGTAAGAGGAGAAATACCAAATAACAAATTCTAAAAAATATGTACAGCAGATTATCTTTTTAACAAATGACCCAGTAACCAAATAACCTGATAACCTGAGTTCGATTAATAGTGATTTCTCAGAAGCCGTGTAAATAGTAAGGTTTGGAGGATAAAAACGTAGTACTAACGGGTTAATTCAAGGCTTTTATCGTTAAAAGATTGCTGTTTAGACGGCTTATCTGGGAATTAGGT
>QILY01000270.1 GCA_003232155.1 Maribacter sp. | reverse complement strand
ATTGCTGTTTAGACGGCTTATCTGGGAATTAGGTTTTGAATTGATTGTAATTTACTGACTGTGAGATTGATATTAATCGAACTCAGGTTATAAGATGAGTCACAGAAAACGAAGTTGCTTTTTTGTTCTATACCGCTGTGATTGACTTGTATAGCCTAAGCTACGAAAATCATGAACAAGAAAATAGAACGAAAAATAAACGAGTTTGAATGAGTCACTTTATAGGCAAATTGGTATTACATCGATTTGGCATCCCTTTTGTTTCCCTATTGGAGAATATCAAGTAATTTTACAATATGACAAAAAACTACATATTAATATTTTGGTTTGTTTTAGGGGGAGGGTCTTCGCATTTGATATCCCAAGAAATAAAAATATTCAAAGTCAACGATTTTGATTTAACAGGAAATGTGAAATCTTGTTTGGTCAGCACCAAATACGGAAAAGAGGAGTATGATTTTAATGAAGATGGTTTTTTAACAAAATCAGTCACTCGTTACAGTAATACTGATTATGATGTTACCTACTATAAATATACAAACGGGTTTTTATTGGAAAAACGCTTAGAAAATTACCGCGATAATACTTTTGACAGTAATACCTCGATCGCCAATATTTATACTATTGATTCGTTGAAAAATTTTAAGATTACCGAAAAAATACTATCGTACAATAAAGTGTTTTTAGATCAATATAAATATCACTATAATTCTGATAATCAGCTATTTAAAATCATTCGAACTAACAATGAAGGTATTGATGAAACCAATATATTGTATAGTGATATTAAAGGTGAGAAAACAAAAACGTATACATTAAATGAAGTCGTTCTAAAATCAATACGTACTTCAACGAAGAAAGCTAAAAACAAATCTGTTCAAAAAGTAGTGTTGATCAAAAATTTTATCGAAGGCAACCCAAATACGGCTGTAGAAGAAATATACAATGCTTCAAATAAATTGGTTGTAGAGACTAAATTTTCATTTGATGAAACGGTAAAACAATTTGCTGTTTCAGAGATAAATACATTTAGTTATGATGAATTACTGATACTCTCAAAAAAAGAAACAAAAAAAGACGGGACATCAATAGTCGAAGAATATATATATCAATTTGATAATGGTGGTACGGGTAATTGGATAAAGAAAATCATCACTCCAAATAACTCATATACTACTCGAATAATTAGCTATTATGAGGCTGAGACCATGAATAATGAAGATGAATAATTTTTAAGGTTTAATCTCTAGAGCTTGCCATTCGTCTTTTAAAATTCCATAACAACAAGTGTTTCTTTTAAACCGATCTAAGAGGTAAACATTTTTGCGAATGAGTTTTTAGAGTTGCCCTATAATTTCGGGTTGCATCATACGAATGAATTTATGATTTCTTTTTTAATCTCATGGGCCCCTTCAAAAATTTGCTGTTTCGCTTTTCCTTGAAATAATTCTTCTATTCTTTGGGTTTCATATTTTAAAACTTCTTGGGTCAGATATTGGTCTTTATCACCAACAATGACAGTAACCTCGGTTTGTTGGTCATTTAAAAAATCAAAATCTTTTGGGCTTAGCTCTTTGGGTATTCCACCTGCGTACAGAATTAACTTATTACATTTTAATTGCTGTGATGCCACCCAACGTGTAGCGATAGAGACGCCTTGTGAAAACCCAAAAATCAGTAACTCGCAGCTATTAGGAATATTCTCTGCATCTAAAACAGTATCTAAATAGGCGAGAACATTATTGGTTTCTGTAACCGTATTTTCTTTGGTCAACCAACTGGCACCTACATATTTGTATTGATTTTTTAAGTAATATTTAGAAGGTGCTTGTGGTGCAATGATATAATTTTCGTCAGTAGAAAGTTCATCAAAATATCTAATGAAATATTTGCTTAAATAGCCTATACCGTGAAGTACTATCCATACCTTTTTTGTTTTATCGGTTAACGTATTTAGGGTTATGTAGGTATTTGTGGCGGTATAAGAAACCTGCTTTTCTTGAATATGCATAGTATTGAAATCTAGTATTGAACCAGTTCATAAAGTAAAGTCTTTTGTTGGAAACGGAATGCTTAATTTTACAAAAAAACTTTCATGGACGATTATAAAGAAAAAATACTGAAAGTCTGTAACGAGTCTTCAAAGAATACTATGATGGAAACTTTACAGATCGAATATGTTGATGTGGGTGAAAATTACCTGGTGGGTAAAATGCCCGTGAATTCAAGAGTACATCAGCCCGATGGTGTTTTACACGGTGGTGCCATGGTGGCTTTGGCGGAAAGCGTTGGCAGTACTGCTTCTTTTATTTTTTTGGATGGAGAAAATTTCTTTGTGCGTGGTATTGAAATAGCCGCAAACCATGTTAAAAGTGTTCGTGATGGAGAGGTATTTGGAAAAGCTACAATACTTCATAAAGGCCGTACCACTCAACTTTGGGACATTAAAATAACGGATGCTGAAGATAATTTAATATCAGTATGTAAACTGACCACTATATCATTACCTAAAAAGTAGTATGTTTTTTGAATTGATAGATAGGGCCACTGAACAATTGGCTAAAAATTTACCTTTTGTACTGTACCGAAAGCCTAATGCGAATAGTGTTCATGGTATTTTTCAGAACGATGCCCAATTACACTATGTAAACGATTTTACTGAAACGGGCTTTGTTTTTGCCCCTTTTGACACTAATAATCCTATAATATTACTACAGGTCAATGAAAATATTTTGGCTAATTATGAGCCATCTAACAGTTCAGTACGAGTTAATAATTTGCCTGAAATTGATACCTCACAGAAAGAATTTCATATCAATTTAGTTAAAAAGGGTATTGTACAAATACAAAAAGGCCATTTTAAAAAAGTAGTGCTTTCTAGAAGGGTCGATGTAGTTTACGATTCAAGTTCGATAGATTTATTTCAAACACTTTTGGCTAGTTATGAAACTGCTTTTTGTTATGTATGGTTCCATCCAAAAGTTGGTGTTTGGCTAGGGGCCACACCTGAAATTTTACTAAAGGTCGAGAATCAACACCTGACTACAATGTCTTTAGCGGGTACCCAAAAATACATTGAAAATGAAAATCCAAATTGGGGGACCAAAGAATTGGAGGAACAAAATTTGGTGACCCAGTATATTTCTGATGCTATTACCCCTTCTGTTTCTGACCTTAAAATATCGGAAAGAACATCAGTTAAAGCTGGTAAGCTTTGGCATTTGAGAACAAAGCTTAGGGGTAAATTTCCAAAAGAAAAACTATATGAAATAATAAAAGCTTTACATCCTACACCAGCAGTATGTGGTATGCCCATGACGGACACAAAAACCTTTATTGCAAAACATGAAAATTATGATCGTGAATATTATACAGGCTACTTGGGCGAATTAAATTTTAAAACTGAAAAGGGTAGGGTTACCGGCAGAAGAAATCAAGAAAATAAAGCATACAGAAGTATAAAAACAAATACCACGTTTTTTGTAAACCTGCGCTGTATGCAATTAAAAGATAATATCGCCCAACTATATGTTGGAGGAGGGGTTACCAAAAGTTCCGACCCTGAAAATGAATGGCAAGAAACTGTAGCAAAAAGTAATACTATGTTACAAGTGCTTGTGGCAAATTATACCAAATGAATTTCTAAATAATCGTTTTTGAATTTGAATTTAATCGGCTATTTGGATGTTTATTAAGTATTAAGTACAAAGTATTAAGTACAAAGTATTAAGTACAAAGTATTAAGTACAAAGTATTAATGCGAATCAAGAGTTGGATTTTAGTTTTAATTGATAATCAATTTCCGATCTCAACCCTTGATTCGCATTAGTATTAGAAACCTTTGCGTTGTATTTTTGTAATCCATGAAATATTCAAGCATTCCCTTAGCTCAATCAGTAGTACAGCATTGTAAGGCTAAAGGCATAAAAAATATCGTAATATCTCCCGGTTCACGTAATGCCCCTTTGATCATTGGTTTTACTGAGGATGATTTTTTCAAGTGTTTTAGTATTGTCGATGAACGCTCTGCTGCTTTTTTTGCTTTAGGTATTGCACAACAGTTGCGCCAACCGGTTGCGATAGTCTGTACATCAGGTAGCGCTTTATTGAACTACTATCCGGCTATTGCCGAGGCCTTTTATAGCGATATTCCTTTAGTAGTACTTTCTGCAGACAGACCCACTTATAAAATAGATGTCGGCGACGGACAAACAATTCGTCAAGACAATGTTTTTCATAGGCATATAGGATACTCTGCCAACCTTAAACAAGATGTAGTCCACGCTACGGATAGCATAGAAAAATATGCTCCTCATTTGATTTCAGAAGGCAATATAGAGCTAACCAAAAAAAAAGTACAGGCCTACAATGATACTGAATTAAACAAAGCCCTTAATACTGCTTTAAATACTGGCTTGCCGGTTCACGTCAATATTCCTTTTGAAGAGCCTTTGTACAATACGTTGAATGAAACAATACTATCATCAGATATAAGAAATGAAGATATAGAAACCATTGATGCCTTAAAAGAAATTGAAAAATTTGCCGAGATTTGGAACGCATCCACAAGAAAAATGGTTTTGGTGGGTGTCAATGACCCTAATAGCGTTGCACAAGAATTCTTAGATGTTTTGGGCAATGACCCTTCTGTAATTGTATTGACCGAAACTACATCAAACATACATCATCCCAATTTTTTCAATAGTATTGACAGCATTGTAGCACCTATTGAAAAATCAAATACAAAAGAAGAACTCTTCTCAAAACTACAGCCAGAAGTATTGCTCACCTTTGGCGGATTGATAGTATCAAAAAAAATAAAAGCGTTCTTACGTCAATATCGACCTAAACATCATTACCATATTGATAGGGTCAAGGCATATGATACTTTCTTTTCATTATCACATCACCTTAAGATAGATGTAACTCTTTTTTTTGAGATATTTTCGAAAGGAATTAAGAACATAAAAAGCGATTATTTTTCATATTGGCATACTATAAAACAGCAATATGAATTAAAAAGGGCTGCGTATATAGCACAAATTCCGTTTTCGGATATGTTGGCTTTTTACATAATACACAAGAATATTCCTATAAATAACCAATTACAGCTAGCAAATAGTTCTACGATACGTTATACACAATTATTTGATTTAAATCCATCTTTACACGTTTTTTGTAATCGAGGAACAAGCGGAATTGATGGTAGTACCTCTACAGCAATTGGGGCAGCTTTTTATGTTGAAAACCCAACTTTATTGATTACGGGAGACTTGAGTTTTTTATATGATAGTAATGGTCTTTGGAACAATTATATTCGACCAGATTTTCGAATAATTGTCATAAATAATCAGGGCGGTGGCATTTTTAGGATTTTACCGGGCCAAGAAGAAACCACTAATTTTGAGACGTATTTTGAGACAGTTCAGAACGGTGATCTGTCACATTTATGCGCCCTCTATAATTTAGATTATCAAGAGGTAAATGATGCCGATTCTTTAGAATTTATTTTGCAAGATTTTTTCTCTAACAGCCCTTCTGCACGGTTGTTAGAAATAAAGACACCACGAATATTGAACAATAAAATTTTGCTCGGTTATTTCGATTTTATATCTTACGATTTTTAATTAACCATTAATATATTGAACACTAGCAATTATGAGTAAAAGAGACGAATTAATCGAAAAGTACGCAGCCGATATTAAAGACAAATTCGGTGACAGACCAGACATGGACTTATTGACTAAAGTAACCATCGGATTAGGGCCATCAATTTACAATTTAGATGCATCTAAAGTTTCTGGTGCAGATGAAAAAGAAATGGAAACTGTAAAAAACAACTACCTAGTAAAAAAATTGGGTATGAGTGATGACCCTAAATTAATGGAAGCTGTTAAAACTGTATTGGACAAGTACGGTTCATCGAACAAAAACAAACACAGGGCTGTAGTTTATTACATGTTATGTAAGCATTTTAAGAAAGAGTCTTCTTATTAGTAGTTTTTCGAAATAAATTATAGAGCCGCTCCATACCAAGAGCGGCTTTTTTATTGAGGTCATTTAAACGTACTTTTGCAGTATGATAAAACTGGGTGAATTTAATACACTTGAGATACTTAGAAGTACAAGTGTGGGGGTTTTTTTAGGAGATGATGAAGGTAATGATATCTTATTGCCCAATAAGTATGTGCCTGAAGTTTTTGAAATTGGTGATAATTTAAACCTATTTTGCTATTTAGACCATGAAGAACGCCCTGTAGCAACCAATATTGAGCCAGATGTAATTGTAAATGAATTTCAATTATTGCAAGTTGTTGAAGTAAATGGGTTTGGAGCATTTTTAGATTGGGGATTAGAAAAACATCTTTTAGTACCGTTTAGGGAACAAAGAAATAAAATGCAAGAAGGGCAATGGTATGTAATCTATTGCTATTTAGATGAGAAAAGTAATCGTTTGGTAGCTTCAAATAAAATAGACAGGTTTCTTGACAATGATGAACTTACAGTTAGAGTTAGAGAAGAAGTTGAATTAATTGTTACACGTCAAACAGATTTAGGCTGGGAGGTAATTATAAATCACAAGCATAAAGGTCTTGTTTATTTCAATGAGATTTTCAAAAAGGTAGCTGTAGGCGATATTGTTACGGGGTGTATAAAAACCATACGTGGCGATAATAAAATTGATGTATCGTTACAACCTCTTGGAGAAAAAGTTTTAGAGCCTGCAGCAAATAAAATATATAAAACCTTAGAAGCTCATGGCGGATTTTTACCATTAAATGACAAATCAGACCCTGAAGAAATCAAAGAAAAATTTCAGATGAGCAAGAAAACTTTTAAAAAAGGAATAGGCACATTGTACAAATCAAGAAAAATTGCTATCAAAGATGATGGTATTCACATTATCTAAAACAGTCTCTAAGTATCCTTGGCATAATATTGAAAATATCCTATGGTTGATAAACCTGAACTCTATTTTAAAAATGACGAAGAATGGCGACAGTGGCTTCATGAAAATCATGAAACTTCACAAGGTATATATCTGATTTTTTATGCGGTAAGCCATGAAAATGAAAGTATGCGCTGGGAAGAAGCTGTTAAAGTCGCTCTTTGTTATGGATGGATTGATAGTACCGTAAAAAACATAGGCCCGGGAAAGCGAAGACAATACTTCTGTCAACGAAAACCTAAAAGTGTTTGGAGTAAGGTAAACAAAGACCATATCAAAAAATTGAAGGCAAACGATTTGATGCATAAAAGCGGACTAGAATCAATAAAGACAGCTAAAAAAAATGGATCATGGATTGCTTTGGATGCTGTTGAAAACGGAGTGGTTCCTAAAGAACTGCAAGATGCTTTTGATGAGAACCCCTCAGCATTTACCAACTATCAAAACTTTACAAAAGGACAGCGAAAGAGTTATTTATATTATCTAAATCAGGCCAAACGTGAAGAAACACGTCAAAAACGAATACATGAAATTATTCAATTTTGCACTAAAAATATAAAAACCAGAAATGGCTGGGGAAGCTGAAACGTTCAGCTACTTTTTACGATATAGACGATGGTAGATAATTGAGGCAATACCTCCAATCAGAGCAAATACCGTCAACATCCAAAAGACGTTCTGGAATCCTAATTCACCGGGATTGGAATCCAACAAATATCCATAGGTCGGGCCTGCAAAAATATCGGGAGTATAGCCCACAACCGAAATCAAACCTACTGCGGTACCTGTATATACCAAAGGAATCTTACCCTCTTGCATCACCCCAAAATATAAGGCTCTTGCAGCGTATACCCCGACAGCAATAGTAATGACGGATAGAAAATATAGGCTAGTTGTCGATGGCTCAATAAAACCCGTAGCAAACAATACACCACCAATGACCGAGGCGACAAAACTAAAGAGTAACCACAATGTAATCTTAAACCGATCTACAATCAAGCCTACTAAAAGACCTGTTACAGGACGTAAAAACTGTATGAACGTGCCTACTTGTGCAGATTTCACTTCATCATAGAGCATTACTTCCCTTGCATATTGAGACATGATATCCGTTATTTTATAGCCGACATAAGCGCAAAGAATAATAATCATGAGCAACCATACCGATGGAAGTTTCAAAACCGAACTAATCTGTTTAGTCGATATTTTTGGGGACAGAATTTCCTTCTCATCAATACCTGATTTCATAAAAAGCCAGGTCAAAATTCCAATAACGGAAATGATAATTGAAGAACAATAAATAATATATTTAAAGGCCTCTTGTCTTTCTGTTAACAAAGCCGCATCCACATTTTTTGATATAAACAATGAAAAAATAAATACCCCGAGCAAACCAAAAAGAGCTCCTGTAAGTCCGCGACCCCCATCTAGCAATCCGAAGGCTTTACCTTGAGAAGTACTCCCTCCCCAGACACGAGCAGCTTTAATCATAGGTGCCCAAAACAAAAAAATTGTAGTAAAGCCCCAGTAACCGTATAAAATTTGAAGTACACCAAAACTTGGGAATGTAGCAAATACCAATCCGCCGAGGGCAGTCATCCATAACGCAATCGCCATTAATTTTCGAGGTGGGTATTTATCAGCTATAGGTCCGCCCAATACATAGGAAACCAGCGCAACTATGCCATAGACCGATCCATTTAGGCCCCACTCTACGTTCGTTAATTGGTAAACATCCAAAACAGTAGACCTGAAAATTCTTGGTAATACAAAAGGTAAGATAAATACAGCTTCTCCAGCTAAAATCAATACGACAAGATAATACCAAGAAGTTTTTTCTTTCATAGAATCGAAAGATACTAAGAACATATGAAATGCTGAAAAGAACTCAGAGAACGTTTATCTTTAGCCATAAAATATATCGCAATGAGAAAATTCATCTTTCTTTTTCTAATATCGTTACAATTAGTAGCGCAAAAACCCTTAACTACTGGTCCCGAAAAAGGGGCATTGGTTATTGCTGGTGGTGGGCGTTTAGGTGACGAGATTACCAATACATTTATAGCATTGGCCGGAGGCAAAGATGCGCCCATTGTAGTTATACCAACAGCAGCCGGCAGCTCAAGCTATAGTGAGGATAGAAGTTTTGTAAAACAGCTAAGAAATTATGGTGCTACAAATGTTACCCTATTGCATACCTATGATAAAAAAGAAGCTGATTCTGATGCGTTTACAACTGTATTAAAAAAGGCAAAAGGTGTATGGTTCAGTGGGGGTCGTCAATGGCGATTGGTCGATGCCTATGCTGGCACAAAAACAGAAGCCTTACTCTCGAGTATATTGAATAGGGGCGGTGTAATCGGGGGGTCATCAGCTGGGGCAACTATTCAAGGTTCTTATCTCGCCCGTGGCGATACCAAAACCAATCAAATTATGATGGGCGATCATGAAGAAGGTTTTGGATTTATAAAAAACATTGCTATTGACCAACATGTATTGGCACTTAATCGGCAGTTCGATATGTTCGACATCTTAAAAAACAGACCTGAATTACTAGGGCTTGGGCTTGATGAAAGTACCGCGATTGTGGTTAAAGGCAACTCCTTTGAAGTAATCGGTGAAAGCCTTGTACTCATTTATGACGGTACTTTTTGGTCACGTAATCAAAATGATGTTAAAAACCTTCCTAATAGTAGTAATATCTTCTACTTTCTAAGGCATGGAGATAGGTATAACTTAAAAGACAGAAAGGTGATCATAGAAAAATAACCCCCTTTAACACACTTACCATTGTAGTATTTGTAAATTTAATATTACATTTATATTAAGTTTTGTGAAGTGTACCTGGCCAACGTGATTCCGTTACTGGTTTTCTTCAAGAACTTAATTCTAATGTCAAAATTACCCGAGCAAAACCGCTTTTTTGACCTATCGGATTATGGTAGGCCAGTTGCAAGAATCATTGCGAATTCTCTTAAAAATACTGCATTTACACCCATTCATGTTACTATAGCATTTATTATTTCTGGTTTGATGGCCATTGCTTGTATAATAAATCATTACTACTGGGCAACCGCCTTCTTTTTGGTTTTGAAATCAATTTTAGATGCAGCTGACGGTGAACTGGCACGGGTTAAAGGAACACCATCTTACACAGGTCGGTATTTAGATTCGATTTCTGACATCCTCCTGAACCTACTGATTTTAATTACTATTTGGTATGTCACCGATGACTCGATTTTATATACGCTATTGGCTTTTTTCGGAATTCAATTACAAGGTACATTGTATAATTATTATTACGTTATACTAAGAAATAAGTACAATGGTGATACTACCAGTCGCATTTTTGAAAATGAAGTGCCAACGGCCATGAAAGGCGAAAAACAGCGAAATGTGAACTTCTTATTTAAAGCTTATAGCATACTATATGGCCTTTTCGATAAAATTATTTATCGTTTGGACAAAGATGCTATACAAGCATCAAACCTTCCTAATTGGTTTATGACAGCTGTTTCAAGTTTTGGTTTGGGTTTTCAGCTATTGATCATTGGTATTATGTTGGCCGTGGGGCTTAAAAATTATATTATTCCTTTTTTTATAGGATATTCCTTTTTTATTTTAGTATTTATTGGCATTCGTAGGCTCATAAATCCTTAATTATCTTTATTTTTCGAATATGAAATCCATATCTATTTTACTGTTATCTACATTTATAGGTATCAGTTGTTCAGAAGAAAAAAAAGAGCGCTTTGATTTAGTTATCCAAAACGGGAACAGTATCGATTTGGAGACCGGTACTATTTTAAAGCAAGATATTTTTATTTCTCAGGGAAGGATAAAAAAAATCAGCAATTCTAATGATAAAACCTCTTTTGAAGCTGAGCAAACGTTAGATGCTAACGAAAAGTATATTCTACCTGGCTTTTGGGACAACCATGTGCATTTCAGGGGCGGCGATAGTTTAATCGATGCCAACAAGAACTTTCTAAAACTATATATAGCAAACGGAATAACCACCGTTCGCGATGCCGGAGGTGATTTGACTACTTCTGTAATGCAATGGAAAAAAGCCATTGAAAACAAAAAATTAATAGGGCCAACAATTTTCACCTCAGGACCAAAAATAGATGGTATTGCAGCCACTTGGGCCGGTTCTCTAGAAGTAGGGAACGAAATTGATATTAAAAACGCCTTAGATATTTTACAAAGAATTCCGAGTGATTTTGTAAAACTCTATGACAGTAGAATTTCAGGGGATCTGTATTTAAAAACAATTGCCGAAGCTAAAAAAAGGGGCTTGATTATTTCGGGGCACATGCCTTTTACCGTTACTCTTAATGAAACTGTTGGTGCTGGTATTGATGCAATAGAACACCTGTATTATATAATGAAGGGCTGTTCGAGCAATGAAATTGAAATTACCCAAAGATTACAGAAAAAAGAAATTGGTTTTTGGGATGCTATGCCCCTGCTCATGCAGAGTTATCATGATACTACAGCAAAAAAAACGTTCAGGTATTTAAAAGACAACAACGTTTATGTTGTGCCCACACTTTATATAGGTAAAGTTTTAAGTTATTTAGATGAAGTTGACCATAGTAACGATCCTTATCTAAAATATATAGCCCCTGGCATTCAAAAAACCTATGAAGGCAGAATCAAAAGAGCAATGAACTCTTCTGGAAAAGCGATTCAAGATCGAAAGCATTTAGATCAGTTTTTTGGCCGATTAACTAAATCATTAAATGATGAAGGAGTTGGCCTTTTAGCAGGCTCTGATAGTGGCGCCTATAATTCTTATATCTATCCAGGAGTTTCTTTGCATAAAGAATTAGAGCAAATGGTAGCGAATGGTATTTCTCCATTAGCTGCTTTACGAACATCTGCATACAATGGTGCGAAATTTTTAAAAAAAGATAACGACTATGGCAATGTCTCTGTTGGAAAACTGGCAGATTTAGTTTTGTTAGAAGCCAATCCGTTAGAAGATATCACCAATACACAAAAAATACATTGCGTTGTCAAAAACAATATAACGTATTTTCAAACAGAGCTCCAAGAATTATTAAAAACAATAGAACACCAATAAAACAAGTATTATGCAAAAAATATTAGCCCTATTCCCTATTATACTGTTCATTTCCTGTAACGCTCAGGTGAAAAAACAAGAAGAAAAAATTAGCCAGACATCAATGCTGATCTCCAATGTAAATATCATCAATGTAAAAACTGGTGAAATTGAAAAACGACGCAATGTTGTTATCGATTCGGGAAAAATAGTCCGTATTCTAGATTCTGTTGAAAATTTTCTAAAGTACCCTAGGGTTATCAATGGGGAAGATCGATTTTTAATTCCCGGTTTGGCAGAAATGCATGCACATATACCTCAACCACCTACAAGTCCTGAACGTACCGAAGAGACTTTATTTTTATACTTGGCCAATGGTGTGACTACAATTAGGGGCATGTTAGGGCATCCCTCTCATATAGAATTACGGGAGAAAGCAAAAAAAGGTGCTATTTTGAGTCCCAGAATATTTACCGCCAGTCCTTCTTTAAACGGTAATTCTGTTAAAACCAAAGAAGAAGCCATAGAAAAGGTAACCGCCTACAAAGAAGCGGGATATGATTTTCTCAAAATACATTCTGGTATCCAAAGAGAGGTATTTGACCAAGCTATAAAAACCGCAAATGAAGTGGGGATTCCTTACGCAGGCCATGTTCCTATTGATGTGGGTATTCATCATGCCTTAGAAAGCAAATATGCTTCCATTGACCATCTTGATGGTTTTTTAGAAGGTCTGGTACCGGAATCTGCCAATGTAAGACCTGGGGACAATGGTTTCTTTGGGTTTAACTTTAGTAAGTTGGCAGATACCACTAAAATTGATGAATTAGTGCAATTGGCGAAGAAAAACAAAGTATGGATTGTTCCTACGCAAAGTCTTTTTGAGCGTTGGTTTTCCCCTGTAAGTGC
>QILY01000285.1 GCA_003232155.1 Maribacter sp. | reverse complement strand
TTTTTGATACTAGAACCTAAGCTCTCCATAAGATTGGCATCGATACCAGCTTCTTGTAAAAGGTTATCTAATTTTTTGGACAAAGATGCTTCAGCAGCTTTTGCTTCAGCAGTATCATTACTTCCAGATGCAACACCAGATAATTCTGGGTATACTAAAGACCAATCGTACTCGTCATCTATTGGTTCAAATGCACTGATAGCGAAAATAGCTGCTTCAGTAATAAGGCCAACAGCAAGTAGTACTCCACCATTCAATGGACCTAACTCCCAGTGAAGAATTTTAAATAATGCTCCAATAATTACAATAGATGCTCCAAGGCCATAGGCCATGTTAAATAATTTCTTAGTTGATTTTGACTGTGCCATAATTTAATTTTAGATTTAATGCTAATAATAAGGATTTGGTTTAACGTTTGCCCCGAAATATTCGGGATTGTTAGTTTTTGTATTTATGTGTATTTAATGTTTTTATTGCGTTGAGTCTTCTTCACCCATATAATCTTGCACGGTTCTAAAGCCTACATAACTACGGGCAGAATCTGAATATTCATAATCTCTTGTACTTACTTGTAAGAAATAGGCAACATCTTTCCATGAGCCACCTCTGATAACTTTTCTTTTGTTACTACTATCACCGCCATTAGGGTTCATAGTTGATACATATTCATATGAATTGGGGTCGTAGCTAGAGTTGGTCCACTCAGATACGTTACCCGCCATATTGTACAAGTTAAATTCATTAGGTTCATAAGATTTTGCCTCTACGGTATATAAAGCATCATCTGCTGCATAATCACCACGTTGCGGTTTAAAGTTGGCCATAAAACAACCCGTGTCACTAATCACATAAGGGCCACCCCATGGGTAAGTACCGCCTTCGATACCACCTCTTGCGGCATACTCCCATTCTGCTTCGGTAGGTAATCTGAATTTATTTACAAATTGTTTGCCTCTACTCTTTTGATCGTCATTCTTGAATTTGGTTCTCCAGTTACAGAATGCCCGTGCTTGTTGCCAAGTGATACCTACAACAGGGTATTCACTATATGCATCATGCCAAAAATAATCATTGTGCATAGGCTCATTGTACGAGTATTCAAAATCTCTGATCCAAACTGTAGTATCTGGGTATATAGGAATTACTTCTTTACGAATGAAATCTTTTCTTCTGCCATTCTTTGAACGAGCGGCAGCTTCGATATCCATCCAACTGTATTTGTACTTTAATTTAGTTACATCAATTGTTCTTTGTCCGTTATACGATTCCTCTTCAGGAATGTACAATGAATCCATAACTTCAGTATAATATTCATCTGGGTATTCAGAAGTATCCCAAACCAGATTTTGGTCTCTATTAAGGCTTCTTCCTTCATTACCGTATTCTCCCATACCAAAATAGTTATCTAACATATACTTGTCATACACAGATGCTTTTGTAGTATCGGCGTCTTTAAATGCAAATTCACCAATACCTTCATCATCTGGTCCAAGACCCAACTGATCAGCAAGAATAGCCAATTCGGTTCTTGTGATAGAATCTTTGACCCATTCTACAAACTGACGGTATTCACTGTTCGTAATTTCAGTGTCGTCCATATAAAAAGAACGTACGGTAACGGTCTTTGTAGGTGCGTTAAGAACCTTAGCCTGATCTTCTTCAGATTTACCCATAATGAAAGAACCTCTTGGGATCAGTTCCATTCCATACGGTTTTTCAGGATACCATTTTTTTCCTTGGGCTCCGACTAGCTCTCCTTTTGATTTAGACCCACAACTGGTGAGTAAAAAAACAAACGCTATAGATAATAACAATAGCTTCTTCATACTTTAGGTTAAATTTCAATTAGGTTATAATTTTGCAAAAACGATAATTATTCTACACTCTAAAACTACGTTTTGAGTAAATTATTGTATTAAAAGCAGATTATACGATAAAATTTTTTGATTAATTAAAAGCTCTTCTTATAAGCTTTAAACCACCGCTCAGGAATGTTTTGGTCGCAGGCGTCCAAGTAGTCCTTTTCAGTACAAGGTAATAACGCCTGAGAATTGGGTTTAGTATTTAGACTAAAAATTGGCGGCACACCTACCCACCATCTTTCAGTAAGATGGCTTTTGTAAAAAATCAACTCTTCAATATCATTAGGCACTGTATACTTAGTAAAGTTGTCACTTTGTATATATGGAGATTCTTTTATTCTAAAATTGAAGCCTTCAATAAAATACCATATGATTTGGGCCATAAGTTGGTATGATTGTACCGTATTCTCCATTTCATAGATCCCGAATACATTAACACTATCACTTATACCTGCATACCTGGCTATGGCACAAATTTCTCTTCCATCAAAACCATTTGGAGAAAAATTATTTGACATACCTATTTCACTTGCCTTTATAGCACGGGCGTCTAAACTTACCATATGTGCATTACGCAATACAGGTTCGGCCAATTCAATGTTAGAGATTATATCGCCCAAACGGTAAGCATCAAAAAAAAGACGGTCCATTAAATCAATTTCTTCTTGAGCATTGAAATAACTCTGGTACCCTATATTTGAGAAATTATACAAATTGTTGGGTTTATCAGTAATAATCTTGCTCATATAAGAATTTGAAGATATAAGCTCATCATCCATACCAAAATCAAAACGGCTATCAATAGCAACTAAATTGATCATATCTTTTATACCATCAAAAGCACGATATACAGGATAGGTAATATCTTGGGTAGCCCCTATGATAATTGGAATAACATTTTCTTCAAGTAAACCTGCAACTATTTCCTTTACAACAAAATAGGTATCCTCTACAGATTCGCCCTCTTCTATATCGCCCAAATCAACAATATTTGAGTTCCAATTGCCCATGAGCAATTTATACAATTGAAGGCGAATAGCTGATACATCTAATTTTTCTAACTTCTTCTCAAAGGCATTTCTAGATTCTTTTACACCAATTATAGCAAAAGATGCAATAGCCAAAACTGGCAAACCATCTCTTTGGGTGTGTTTGTATATATTCTTGCCCAAGGCTTGCGGCGGCATCAATTCACAGTGTGCCAACACTTTATCTTCAATAGGAACTAAGAAATCAAATGCCATTTTGGGTATTTTGTATTAGGTGTTTGAAAAAAAGTTCAAGTTCAAAACTTATAAATTTTTAGTATACCAACTCTTCGACTGTGCACAGCCCGAAACTTCGGGAAACATTGTGTTATTTTTAAAATTTATCTACTAACTGCAACTGTATATTGAACTCGTCTTGAGTTTTTATTTCCTGCCTGCCGGCTTTTAGGTAGGTACCTGCTAATTATTAAGGTCTACTTCTTTTTAGCCTTAGGTTTTGCTTTTGCCTTTTTCTTTGGGGCCTTCTTTTCGATCAAAGTTTTTGCCTCTTCTAAAGACACTTTTGTTGCATCGACACTTTTTGCGATTTCTACTTTGATCTTACCTTTTATAATATTGTGTCTGCCCCATCTAGCTTTTTCAATTCTGATGCCTTCTTCGGGCCAATCTTGAATAAGCTTATCTATCTCTTTTTGTTTTTTGACCTCAATTAGCTCTTCAATATTTTCTTGGGTAAGATTATCAAAATCATATTTTTTGTTCACATTAATGAACATTCCACCCCACTTAATAAAAGGACCAAAACGACCCGTTCCTTTAACTACATCTTTACCTTCGTATACAGCTATGGGAGCATCTGCTTTTTGCTTAGCAACAATAAGTTCAATGGCACGGTCCAACTCAATTTCCATAGCACTTTCACCTTTGTCCATCGAAATGAATTTTTCGCCAAACTTCACATAAGGTCCAAAACGGCCTACGTTCGCCAATATTTCTTCACCTTGATACTGACCCAAAGTTCTAGGAAGTTTAAAAAGATCCATAGCCTCTTCATAGGTTATGGTATTCAAAGATTGTTCAGGTAAAAGACTTGCAAAAGTGGGTTTCTCTTCATCATCGACCGTACCTATCTGAACCATTGGTCCAAAGCGGCCCAATCGCACAGAAACTTGTTTTCCTGATTTAGGGTCTTTGCCTAAAATTCTTTCTCCGCTTGCACGGTCTGCATTTTCTTCAACATCGAGTACATTAGGTCTAAAATCTTTGTAAAACGACTTCATTACCTTTTGCCAATCTTCATGCCCTTCAGCAATCTCATCAAAATCTTCTTCTAATTTTGCCGTAAAGTTATAATCGAGAATTGTAGAAAAATTACTGACCAAAAAATCGTTTACGATCATACCGATATCAGTAGGCACCAATTTCCCTTTATCAGAACCGATTGTTTCGGTTAGGTTTTTTTCGTTCAATGCATCTGACTCTAATAGCAATTGAATGTATTTTCGCTCTACCCCCTCAACGGTTCCTTTCTCAATATAACCCCTATTTTGAATGGTTGAAATTGTTGGCGCATAGGTTGATGGTCTTCCAATACCCAACTCTTCTAATTTCTTTACCAAAGAGGCTTCCGTAAAACGATATGGCGGTCTTGAAAAACGCTCTGTAGCTGTAATATATTTGTTCTCCAAAGCATCGCCAACTTTCATAGCTGGCAACATTCCTTCTTGTTCTTCAGTAGCATCCTCGTCATCCGAACCTTCCATATATACCTTTAGAAAACCATCAAATTTGATAACTTCACCATTGGCGGTAAATTCTTCAGAATGGGTATTTGCCTTAATTTTTACATTGGTACGCTCCAATTGCGCATCGCTCATTTGCGATGCTATGGTACGTTTCCAGATCAACTCATATAATTTTGACTGGTCACGTTCTAAAGAAGGTGACTGTCTTGTCATATCAGTAGGGCGAACAGCCTCGTGAGCTTCTTGAGCTCCTTTAGATTTTCCCGTAAAATTTCTGACTGTACTATAAGCCTCCCCATAATTTGCCGTAATGGCGTCTTTGGCAGCATTTAGTGCTTCGCTAGAAAGATTCACACTATCAGTTCTCATATAGGTTATTAAACCAGCCTCGTACAAACGTTGCGCCACTTGCATGGTTCTACCTACTGAAAAATATAATTTTCTTGATGCTTCCTGTTGTAATGTTGATGTGGTAAATGGTGCCGACGGAGATTTTTTAGCAGGTTTTTTATCTAAGTTCCCCACTAAAAAATTAGCGCCCATATTTTGCTTTAAAAAAGCTTCTGCTTTTTCTTTGGTCGCAAAGGTTTTGTTCAATTTAGCTGTAAACACATTTTCTTCGGCAGTTTTGAACTGGGCCGATATCTTAAATGTAGCTTCTGGCATAAAGCCTTCAATATCACGTTCACGTTCTACAATTAAACGAACGGCTACAGATTGAACCCTGCCCGCAGAAAGTCCTGGTTTAATTTTTTTCCAAAGTACCGGTGATAATTGATACCCCACTAAACGGTCTAAAACTCTACGCGCTTGTTGGGCATTTACCAAGTTATAATTTATCTCTCTAGGATTTTCAATAGCTTTTTGAATGGCCGATTTTGTAATGGAGTTAAAAACAATACGTTTTGTTTTGCTTTTTTCCAATCCCAACTCTTCGGCCAAGTGCCAAGAAATGGCTTCTCCCTCTCGGTCTTCATCACTCGCCAACCAAATGGTATCTGCTTTTTTGGCCAGGTCTTTTAATTTTTTCACCAAAGCCTTCTTGTCGTCATCAACAATATATTTAGGCTTAAAGTCATTATCAACATCTACCCCCAACTCTTTGGAAGGCAAATCGGCAATATGCCCAAAACTGGACTCTACCCTATAATCTTTACCTAAAAATTTCTCTATTGTTTTTGCTTTCGCAGGAGACTCTACTATTACTAAATTCTTGGCCATGCATTGATTTTTGAAGACACAAAAGTAGTTGAATTTTTTAATTTGATACTATACCTTAATATATAGTACAAAAAAATGCTCCTAGATGAAGGTGCATTTTTTATCTTTTTACATCAAAAAACCAGTTACTATTTCAACCCTAATAAATCTATATATGGGCATCAAATTTAGGCGTATCAGATACCATCAATTTAGCTGTAAAGTACTTATCAATTTGATGTCATTTTCAAGATATTCATACTGATACAGCACATCTTCACCCACCATTAATAAGTTTTCATCCATAGGAATCACATCAAAAGTATTGATGTTTTTAAAATGATTCAAGCTCACCAAATTTTCAACATTGGTCTTGTCATATACTTTTAAACCTGAAGTACCATCACATATAAAAAGTTTCTCGCCTTTTATACCTAATCCATATGGGTCATTTAACGGGTAACTTATTTTAAGCGTAGGGTTTGAAATTTCAGAAATATCTACTATAAACAAACCACTTTCAGTAGCACCACAAGCATTGCCACCACGTAAAGTAACATAGGCATAATCCCCATCGACCACTACAGGGTCACAAGCAGTACCATGTTGAAATTCTGATACAAAAGTTGGAGTTGCTGGCGATGAAATATCATAAATATACATGCCACTCATACTACCTAAAAACAAATGCTGCCCTCTATTGAAAATAGTTTCAATGTCGAAACCAGCATAGACATCTTCTAAATCTTGAGGGTTTTCTAAATCTTGAATATTGAAAACATTGATGTAGCGACTATCTACCGCATATAAATATTGATTTACTATTTTGAAGCGAGCCAAAGAACCCCCTTGACCTGTATTTGAATCGGCAGCATTAACAATTTCAGCCGAAGCAAAATCAACGTGATTAAAACGCTGTTCATATTCTGATATTAGCCTACGTTCAGTCATAATTTCCCATCCAATGATAATTTCATTTTCATAATCAATATCAGTATTTTCAAAAAAATCAGCTCCTGATGGCCAAACAATATTATCTCTTAGTGAACTCGTTTAAACTTTTTCTTTTACCTGCAAATATTCCATTTTGCACTCATATTTTGCCATACCGTAGCCATGCTATGCTAATAAAAAATGACTTCATATGAGCACAAAAGCGAATATTTTCGGTTCCAAACAAAAAGTTTAAACGAGTTCAGTACATTTTCCAATCGGTTTACAATAGAGATATTGTTGATGTCAACAATATTCAAGACCATCAGATCAGTTATACTATCAGCATACAAATAATCATCTTTTACAGAGATGTCTACATTACCCACTATTTTAATGAAAGCTATTTTCTTTGGATTCTCTGGGTTGCTATTATCAATAACGTGCACACCCCTATACTTGTCATTAACAAAAATATAGTCTTTATACGCATATATTTTGCCTGACTCTTCAATAGGTCTTGGAGCAATAATATCAACTCCGTTCTTAAATTCTGTTTTACTTATTATAAGTGGTCGTGCCACCAAATAATCATTGTATTTGCTATCATCATTTTTTTCACAAGACGTGAAAACAAATGAAATAAGACACAGAAGTACAGTTGTTTTTTTTATCATGATCGGTAAAATTTTCAAGTTATTAACCCGCATTATTCACGGGTTTTCGTTATGAAAAGTCAAAATACCAATCCAATTTTGAGCTAAACAAATTTCGAGCATTTTCAAGTATAGCAGGTAGTTTGGCTTTGGAATAGAATATCCGTGAATAATGCGGGTTAACCAATAGATGCAATCCACAATAATACGTTGCGTATAAATAAAATGTTTAGTTCTGATTTAGAGCCTGTTTAAGAATTTACAAATTGTTTTTTATGCCCCTTTTCGCGCCGAACAGCGTTAAAATTTTAAACCGTAGCCCTGCTATGCTTACGCCACCGCCCTAGCTCGCCCATAGCTTTCGCTACGTCATGCCTCGTTCCACATCCCTGCCTGCCTGCCTGCCGAAAAAACAACCTGTAAAAATTCAATCATAAATTCTTAAGGGCACCTCTTAGTCTTCGTTCGAAAAACCAACTCCGTCTTTATAGATATAATAAACAGGAATTTTCGCCAACATTGCAGTAAACAATAATCCAACAAAACATAGAAGAATACCCAGTTGGGCCAACAAGCCCATTATAAGTATAAGACCAAATATTACGAGCCAATTTTTATTGCCCAATTTAAAACAGGCTTTTACCATTTCCATTGGCGACAGTTCTGTATTAAAAGCAAGAAAAGCGGGAATTAAAGAAACGGGTACTATTACATAAATCATTCCTATACCACAGGCCAAGGCCCCTAGTATTGAAAGTCCTAAAGAGATTAGTGCCAAGGGCAATACTTTTTTTAGGTTTCCATTTTTAAAATAATAGAAATAATCATCAACAGAATCCTTGCCTAGATCTTTCTGCCTGCAAATTCTATAAAATGCCGCCATAAGGGCAATGCTTATGACCATAGCAGCCATAATCACAATAGGCATTATTAATATCATAACTAATACAAATATAGCCGGTGGCTCTTCTTGTTGCATTATTTCTGGATCGGCTATGCCCATTATAACCATGGGAATATATATCATCAAATAAAAAGGCAGCATACATACCGTGGTTAATAAAACCGTTATGAAACCTTGTAGCCACACTTTCTTGAACAATTCAATTGAGTTGCTAAAAATATTTCCAAAACTTAAGGTACTGCTCTCTTCTATTTTCTTGTTGAGTGTATTTAAGTGTATTTAAATCCATTATTGAACTCATTTAAATTTTTTAAATTTCCTGCAAAATAATCATTTTGCACTCACTTTTTGTCTTTTTTTTATATTGTTGTCCGATAAAAAAAGCCTCGATAATCGAGGCTTTTTTCGTATAGTTGATTTATCATTTTCAAAAATATTCCAACTATGAGCAAAAGTAGTATTTTTTTCGGACAGCCGATTTTCAGTCAAATGATAGGTTTATTGAACAATAATAAAATCACAAAGCGAACTAAAGAGCATAAGTCAGACCGCTACTGTAAACGCTTTACTACCTTCCAACACTTGATAACAATGCTTTACGGAGTAAGCTCAGGTTGCAACTCGTTGCGAGAACTCTGTGGCGGCATCGTGAGTTATGGAAATAAAATAGAACATTGTAAGTTTGACTACACCCCAAGACGTAGTACGGTGTCTGATGCTAATAAACGCAGGGACTGTGGTGTCTTTGAAGATATCTATTATGATTTAGTCGATGACTATCTTCCAAGTTTATCGGACAGCCATAAGCAGTTGGTGATAGATAAAAAGGTATATGCCATTGATTCAACCACTATAGGTCTTTTTCAGCCCATATTTGAGTGTGTTGGTCGCAATCCCAGTAATGGAAAAAGAAAAGGCGGTATAAAGAGCCATCAAAAGTTAGATATGCAAGCAGGTATTCCCGTAAAAGTATATCACAGCCATGCTCGTGAACATGATTCTTTATTCATACAGCATCAAGATGTTGTAAACAAAGGAGAGGTTGCCCTGTTTGATAAAGCCTACAACAACTATGCATTGTTCGATACATGGAATGCTCAGGACACCTATTTTGTTACTCGCCTAAAGAACAATGCCAAAGAACGTTTTATAAAAGAATATGATTTACTAGAAGCAACGTCTAATGAAGTACTGCGCGATGCGCAAATAGCCTTGGCGTACAAAAATGAACAAGGAGAGCAGCAGGAAGCTATTTTAAGGCTTGTGTCCTATTACCATAAAGAAAAAAACAAAGTGTATTATTTTTTAACCAACCTGTTTGATCTGCCTGCCGAGAAAATAGCATTGTTGTATAAAAAGCGCTGGGAGGTTGAACTGTTGTTCAAGAAGATAAAACAGAACTTTCCGCTGCAATACTTCTATGGTGATAATAAAAACGCCATACAAATACAAATATGGTGTAGCCTGATAGCTTTACTGCTAATAACCTTTATGAAGCGCCAGTTAACGGGCGTTTTCCAATCTTGTTAGCTTATTACAGAAACATCTGTTCAGTTATGTGAAATTTACCGACTTTTTTAACAATGTAGATGCTTTTGCTGTAGCCTTTGTCAAAAACAAAGGCAAACCAGAAGAATTTCAAGAAAAATTACAATTTCAATAACTGTGAAATAGAGGGGGCTTACTTTTTGAAAATGACCAAAATCAAACCAATTCAATGGGGTTGACAAAGCTTTCATGCTTATTCTTGAGGTTTATCGGACAACAATGTTTTTTTTTTTTTTTTATTCAATAACGATGGCTATTCAATTAAAAAAAGCCCTCAATTGATTACAAAAGCATCATTTTTCGGTTAAATCCAAAAAGTTTAAATGAGTTCATTCTATATTTTGGTATAAGGTGGTTACTATCTGTGTTTTCTTCTTTCTAAAATTCAATCGCAATAATTCTTTTTCAATTTTTGCATCAAAGTTAAAAGGGGGTTGGGCAATATCAATACCGCTATTCATAGACAATCGTGTGCCTGGGCCTGTTTTTTTATCTTTATTGGGCATGAATTTACCAAACGGCACATGCTCTGTAATTATTACATACTTGTAGTTTTTTAACTTACCCAATACCTTGGCAACTTCATCATTGGTTAAATGTTGTAATACCTGCCTTACTAAAACGCATTCAGCTTCTGGTAAATTTTCATTTACAATATTAATACAGTGAAATTCTAAATTGTCTTTATGAAATAATCCCTTATTTCTTTGAATAAGGTCATCAACAATATCAAGGCCTATATATTTATGTGCATGTTCTACTAATTGGTTGCCCACATTAAAATCTCCACAACCCAAATCACAAACGGTAATTTTTTCATCCAAAGAACCAAAGAATTCAACCAAGCATGATATATAAGGTTGAACTATTTTGGGAGAATGCGACCCTGCACCTGAGTAAAAATCCTGGCTATCACCTCCCCATAGCTTATTCTTATAAATGATGTCCATCACCTCTTTTGTAGCATAATCTTCTTGTCGGAGCTCATTAGCTATTTTTTGCTTGTTTGTTTTGCTCCACAGATAGGAAAATGTAATCTTTCTCAATAATGTTTTGATCATATTATTATCAGTTAGTATTATTTGACAAAGATTTAACTGTCAAATTGTCACTTTTTTGGATTTAGTATTATCTTTGCTAATCGATATAAGCTCGAAAACGAATTTACAATAAAAATGCAGAAGACCATAGACGGATCGGCTCAAGGCACTACCATCTCCAATAAGAAAAACAAAAAGAACAGCCGTAATCTATATATCGAAAGTTATGGTTGCGCAATGAACTTTGCTGACAGTGAAATTGTAGCTTCTATTTTGGCCAATGAAGGTTTTAATACTACCGATAAGTTGGAAGATGCCGATTTGGTATTGGTAAACACCTGCTCAATTAGAGAAAAAGCTGAACTTACCGTTCGCAAGCGATTAGAGAAATACAATGCTGTCAAAAAACACAGGCCCCATTTAAAGGTGGGTGTTTTAGGCTGTATGGCCGAACGTTTAAAACATAAATTTTTAGAGGAAGAAAAAATAGTGGATATGGTCGTAGGCCCCGATGCCTATAAAGACCTACCTAATCTCATTCAAGAAATTGATGCCGGTCGTGATGCCGTGAATGTAGTGCTTTCTAAAGAAGAGACCTATGGTGACATCTCTCCGGTAAGATTACAAACTAATGGTGTAAGTGCATTGGTCTCTATTACTAGAGGTTGTGACAATATGTGTACGTTCTGTGTGGTACCCTTTACACGTGGCCGCGAACGTAGTCGTGATCCACATTCCATTTTAGGGGAAGTAAATGACCTTTGGGAAAAAGGATATAAAGAAATCACCCTATTGGGGCAGAATGTAGATAGCTATTTATGGTATGGCGGTGGATTGAAGAAAGATTTTGTCAAAGCATCAGAAATGCAAAAAGCTACCGCAGTAAATTTTTCTACTCTTTTAGGTATGGTCGCTGCGGCACAGCCAAAAATGCGAATTCGGTTCTCTACATCTAATCCGCAGGATATGACTTTAGACGTGATTGAGACCATGGCCAAGTATGATAATATTTGCAACCATATTCATTTACCGGTTCAAAGTGGCAGCAACCGTATTTTAAAAGAAATGAACCGCTTGCATACCATTGAAGAGTATTTTGAATTAATCGATACTATCAGAAAAATTATTC
Organism: Maribacter sp.; assembly: GCA_003232155.1. Taxonomy (GTDB): domain Bacteria; phylum Bacteroidota; class Bacteroidia; order Flavobacteriales; family Flavobacteriaceae; genus Maribacter_C. The sequence continues at coordinate 12,964 of QILY01000285.1, read as the reverse complement.
CTGATTGTGGTATATCACAAGATATAATCTCTGGTTTTCCAACAGAGACTGAAGAAGACCACCAAGATACTTTAGCAGCATTAGAATATGTGAAATATGATTTTGGTTATATGTACCTATATTCTGAACGCCCAGGAACAATGGCGGCAAGAAAATTGGAAGATGATGTTCCGTTGGAAATAAAGCAACGAAGGTTGGCAGAAATAATAGCATTGCAACGTGAACACTGCAAATACAGAACCGAAGAACATTTAGGTAAGACCGAAGAAGTTTTAATTGAAGGAACTTCTAAAAAATCAGATACACAATGGATGGGTCGAAATTCGCAAAGCACAGTTGTAGTTTTTCATAAGGAAAATTATAAAGTGGGCGATTTTGTAAATGTAAAAATTGAAGATTGTACTTCAGCCACCTTAATTGGAGAAGCTGTAGAATATTCAAAAAATAACTAAAATAGATTCCCTCTTTCGCGAGAAATAACAATACAGATTTCCTTCGGAGTTTATCCTGAGCGAAGATGAAGGGGTGAAATGAAAATAAAATGGAAAGCACACAATCAATAAAACAACGTTTTGAAATCATTGGTAATGATACCAAACTGAACCGTGCCATTGAAAAGGCCATTCAGGTAGCGCCTACCGATATTTCTGTTTTAGTTACAGGTGAAAGTGGTGTGGGGAAAGAATCCATACCAAAAATAATTCATTCGCTATCTCACAGAAAACACGCCAAATACATTGCAGTAAACTGTGGTGCTATACCTGAAGGAACCATAGACAGTGAACTTTTTGGTCATGAAAAAGGGGCTTTTACGGGTGCGACATCTACACGAAACGGTTACTTCGAAGTCGCTAATGGTGGTACAATTTTCTTGGACGAAGTAGGTGAACTACCATTGACCACACAAGTACGTTTGCTTCGAGTTTTAGAAAATGGCGAATTTTTAAAAGTAGGGTCTTCGCAAGTACAAAAAACCGATGTGCGTATTGTAGCGGCTACCAACGTTCAAATATTCGAAGCCATAAAAAAGGAAAAGTTTAGGGAAGATCTGTACTATAGATTGAGTACGGTTGAAATCAATATTCTGCCTTTACGTGAAAGACAGAATGATATTCACTTACTATTTCGAAAATTTGCTTCTGATTTTGGGCTGAAATATAAAATGCCCACAATTCGGTTAGAAGATGCTGCCACAGATTTATTATTAAAATACCGTTGGCCCGGAAACATTCGTCAACTTAGAAACATTGCCGAGCAAGTATCAGTACTTGAAGAAAAACGAAATATTTCAGCATTTACCCTTAACGGATATTTACCAAGTGCAAGCAGCTCAAACTTACCTGCCGTTATCGGAAATGGGGGGAAAGAGGGCGACTTCAGTAATGAACGTGAAATTTTATACAAAGTGCTTTTTGATATGAAAGGCGATTTGCACGATTTAAAAAAATTGACCTTAGAACTTCTTAAGAATAATGATACTAAAAAGGTTCAGGAAGATAATGAAAATTTAATTCGAAAAATATATGGCGCTGATGGTGAAGAAATTTCTGATGAAAGTGGTTCTTCATTAGAAGTATTACGACTAACGGAAACCCGTAATATTGAACCTGTGACCCAAACACCTATCGTAGAAGACAAGTACCATTTTGCCGAAGAAATAGAAGAGGAAGAAACCCTATCTTTACAAGACAAAGAAATAGAATTGATTAAGAAATCGTTGAAGAGGAATAGAGGCAAACGAAAAGCCGCAGCCTCTGAACTTGGTATTTCAGAGCGAACATTGTACCGAAAAATAAAACAATACGATTTGTAAAACAGGTTTTCTGTTTCAAGTTTCAAGTTCTGAAACAATAGAAACCGTAAACTATTAAAACAGCAAAGATTGATTAGAATAAAAAAAATACTTGTTTTTCTTTTGCCAATTATTATGCTAAGTTGTGGCGTCTATAATTTCACCGGTGGCAATGTGGGTACTGCCAAAACATTTCAGGTAAGTTATTTTCAGAACTATGCAACCCAAAATCCGGGTTCTACATTTGAACCTCAGGTCGATAGAGATTTTCAGCAAGCACTTCAGAATAGAATTCAAAACCAATCCAGTTTAGATTTGGTAAACAATGGCAATGCAGATTTACTGTACGAAGGCGAAATTGTTGAATACCGCATATCACCTATGACCGCAACAGCAGAACAGACTGCGGCACAAAACAGGCTTTCTATGGCAGTAAAAGTCCGTTTTTACAACAAGACCAAAGAAAATGTTGATTTTGAACAACGTTTTTCATTCTTCTTTGATTATGATGCAAATACACAATTGGCATCAATAAGAAGTGAAGCCCATGAAATTATTTTTGAACGCATTACCCAAGATATTTTCAATGCATCTCTAGCAGATTGGTAGTATAAATTTTATTTGAAATATCATAGTCCTGTTTCTTGACTCTAAAAAAATGAATGTACAAGACTTTACACATCTATTACAAAACCCAGATAAAGTGGTTTCTTCTGAACAAACCAAAGAATTAGAAGACGTTCTATCTGAATACCCCTATTTTCAACCTGCTAGAGCTATTCATTTAAAAGGATTAAAAAATCTAAATAGCTTCAAATACAATAATGCGCTTAAAATAGCTGCTGCCTATACAACGGACAGAGATATTTTATTCGATTTTATCACCTCTAAAGATTTTTTACAAAATAGTATTGCAGATACTATCTCAGGAAAAACAGGAGCTTTAGCAGAAACTGAAATCATATCAGAAGAAGTATTACCTGAGACTAAAAAAGAAGTTCCTTTGATTGAAAAGTCAGATGATGAGCCATTGCCCCAAGATACTCTGGACGCAGAGCAAATTCTTGACCCCAAATTATTCAAACCTAAAGACCCAGAAATCGACAAGGCAATTCAAGCAAAAAAAGAGGCTGAAGCAACACTTGAAATAGGAGAACCACTATCATTTACCAAGAGTGAGAAATATTCTTTCAGTGAATGGTTGCAACTCACATCGCAGAAACCCGTTGACAGAGACCCGTCAAACAAAAATCAAGAAAATAACACCTCTCAAAGCCTTGAGTCTGACCGTAAAGAAGAAGAAAAAATAGTAAGAAAGAAAAAATTCGACCGTATTGATACGTTTATAGCCAACAATCCGAAAATAGTGGCCACAGAAGACCCAACAACAAAAGTAGATGTAAAAGCATTTGCCAAGTTGGATAAGAATGAGCTAATGACCGAGACTTTGGCAAAGGTATATTTAGAGCAAAAAAAATACAAAAAAGCCGTACAGGCCTACAAAATTTTAAGTTTGAAATATCCGGGAAAAAGTGGTTTCTTTGCAGACCGTATTAAAGCAGTAGAGAAAATTCAACAAGAAAATACCAAGTAGTAATGAGTACATTTACAATATTCTTAATTCTTATTATCATAGTTTGTTTTTTACTAATGTTGGTAATTATGGTGCAGAACCCTAAAGGTGGTGGATTGTCTTCATCATTTGGCGGCGGTGGAAGTCAAGTAGTTGGTGGCGTAAAGAAAACAGGGGATTTTTTAGATAAAAGTACATGGACGCTATCAATAATGCTAGTAGTTTTGATTTTAACATCTAACGTTGCTCTTAAAGGAGATTTCGGAAATGCTGATTCTAAATTGCTGAACGGCGATGACATTGAAATTACAGTGCCAGAGACTGTTCCAGAATTAGTACCTGAAACTACTCCTTCAGACACAACACCGACTGACAGTCTTTAAAAAAGACAACAAAACATATAAAAAATGCCAGCCCAAATGACAAGCTGGCATTTTTATTTTTACAATATGTCAGTTTCTAGGTAATGGCATGATTTCTGCCTACACCAAGAAAGAAAACAGATAACAATTTAAAAAACCGAATACTATGGCTAAAGTTAGCATTAAACCATTGGCAGATAGAGTTCTCATTGAGCCTATGGCAGCCGAGACCAAAACAGCATCTGGTATATACATTCCAGATACCGCAAAAGAAAAACCGCAAAAAGGAAAAGTTGTGGCTGTTGGCCCTGGAACCAAAGATGAAAAAATTACTGTAAAAGTTGGCGATACCGTTCTTTACGGAAAGTATGCTGGTACTGAACTAAAATTAGAAGGTACTGACTATTTAATGATGCGCGAAAGTGACATATTAGCTATCATTTAATTTCATTCCTGCGCAGGCAGGAATCTCCAAACTAATATTCAAGATTAATAAAAAACAGATTCCCATCTTTGATGGGAATGAAAATAAAAACATAATTCATTATGGCAAAAGATATAAAATTTGATATTGATGCACGCGATGGCCTAAGAAGAGGAGTTGACGCCTTGGCCAATGCTGTAAAAGTAACTTTAGGTCCTAAAGGAAGAAACGTAATTATTAGCAAATCATTTGGCGCGCCTCAGGTAACCAAAGATGGTGTTACTGTTGCAAAAGAAATCGAGCTAGCTGATCCTTTAGAGAACATGGGGGCCCAAATGGTAAAAGAAGTTGCTTCTAAAACCAATGACTTAGCTGGTGATGGTACTACAACTGCTACTGTACTTGCCCAATCGATCGTAAAAGAAGGATTGAAGAATGTTGCTGCTGGAGCAAACCCAATGGATTTGAAAAGAGGAATCGACAAAGCCGTTAAAGCTATTGTAGAGAACTTAGACAAACAAGCTAAAAAAGTAGGTGACTCTTCAGATAAAATAAAACAAGTTGCTGCCTTATCTGCTAACAATGACGAAAATATTGGTGATTTAATCGCTAAAGCTTTCGGAAAAGTTGGTAAAGAAGGGGTTATTACTGTTGAAGAAGCCAAAGGAACTGATACGTATGTTGATGTTGTTGAGGGAATGCAGTTTGATAGAGGATATTTATCTCCTTACTTCGTTACTGATTCTGAAAAAATGATTGCTGATCTAGAGAATCCACACATTTTATTGTTTGATAAGAAAATATCGGCAATGAAAGATTTATTACCAGTATTGGAGCCTGTAGCACAATCAGGAAAGCCATTATTAATTATTGCTGAAGATGTCGATGGTGAAGCATTGGCTACATTGGTAGTAAACAAATTAAGAGGTTCTTTGAAAATTGCCGCTGTAAAAGCTCCTGGTTTTGGAGACAGAAGAAAAGCAATGTTAGAAGATATTGCCATTTTAACTGGTGGTACTGTTATCTCTGAAGAAAGAGGTTTTTCTTTAGATAACGCTTCATTAGATATGTTGGGTACTTGTGAAAAAATACAGATTGACAAAGACAATACTACTATTGTAAATGGTGGTGGTGTTGCCAAGCAAATCAAAACTAGAGTTGGTCAGATTAAAGCTCAAATAGAAACGACTACTTCTGATTATGATAAAGAAAAACTTCAAGAACGTTTAGCCAAATTGGCTGGTGGTGTTGCTGTACTTTATGTAGGTGCTGCTTCTGAAGTTGAAATGAAAGAGAAAAAAGATAGAGTTGACGATGCTTTAAATGCGACTAGAGCCGCTGTTGAAGAAGGCATTGTTGCTGGTGGCGGGGTTGCTTTAATACGTGCTAAATCAGTACTTTCTAAAATCACTGTTGAAAATGCTGATGAAGAAACCGGTATACAAATTGTAGCAAGAGCGATCGAAGCTCCTTTACGTACCATTGTTGAAAATGCAGGTGGTGAAGGTTCTGTTGTAGTTTCAAAGGTTATTGAAGGCAAAGCAGATTATGGTTATGATGCTAAATCTGAGAAGTATGTTGAAATGATTAAATCTGGTATTATAGATCCTAAAAAAGTAACAAGAGTAGCCTTAGAAAATGCTGCTTCTGTTGCTGGTATGATCTTAACTACCGAATGTGCTTTGACTGATATTAAAGAAGAAGCGCCAGCTGGCCCACCAATGGGTGGCGGAATGCCGGGCATGATGTAAAATTGCAATTAGCAATACTAAAAAACCGTTCTTGGAATTCCAAGAACGGTTTTTTTATAACCTTATTCTTTGTGAATTAACTACCTCAGACATTGGTTATAAATTTATCAGTATCAGGGTTAAAATCTACTTGCCCTACCTGTTTATCATCCATTAACGAATATTTATGCCTCTTAATATTATAATCTAACTAATAAAAATCGACTTTTGAACCTACATTAAAGCTTAAAATATGTTAGAAGTGCTTGAGCCTAAAGTTGTATCGATCGTAGCACAAAAAGATACCCCTTTAGATAGTCGTTTACATGAAATCTGTACTCTTTTAAAAGAAAATGTACCCCATTATGATTGGGTAGGCTTCTATTTTAAGAACGGAGACAAAAATGAACTAAAACTTGGACCATATGCCGGTGAACCTACAGACCATACTATTATTCCTTTTGGAAAAGGTATTTGTGGCCAAGTTGCCGTTTCAAACCAAAACTTTGTAGTGCCTGACGTAAAAGCACAAGACAACTATATTGCCTGTAGTATTACGGTCAAGGCAGAAATTGTAGTGCCACTATTCATAAACGGTAAAAATGTGGGTCAAATTGATATTGATTCGAATACTCCAGACCCTTTCTCAGAAGCTGATGAACGATTTTTAGAATTCGTGAATACCGAAGTGGCAAAAATTCTTTAAAACTTTGCCGTTTTTGTTGATAACCTAGCGATTTTCTTAGCGCTAAAAAAATTACTTTTGTTTGCTTAGAACCCTATAACCTTAAGCACATAAAATGAGTACCAAAAAAGCCTCTTCAGCCTTAATATCAGTTTTTCATAAAGACGGATTAGAACCCATACTACGAAAATTTCAAGAATTAGGCATTACCATTTATTCTACAGGTGGTACTGAAAAATTTATCAAAGACTTAGGTATTGATGTTGTTCCTGTTGAAGAAGTAACCAGTTATCCTTCTATTTTAGGCGGAAGGGTAAAAACATTGCATCCAAAAGTTTTTGGTGGTATTTTGAATCGCCAAGACAATGAAAGTGATGTTGCCCAACTCCAAGAATTCGAAATTCCGCAGTTAGATATTGTTATTGTTGACCTATATCCATTTGAAAAAACTGTGGCTAGTGGTGCATCAGAACAAGATATTATTGAGAAAATTGATATCGGTGGAGTTTCATTGATTCGTGCCGCAGCAAAAAACTTCAAAGATGTGCTTTGTGTTTCTTCTATGGAAGATTATGCTGAAGTTTTAGAATTAATTTCTAACGGAAACGGGAGTACTACACTTGAAGACCGCAAACGTTTTGCTGCCAAATCATTCAATGTTTCTTCACACTACGATACATCTATTTTCAATTACTTCAATAAAAACCATGACCTAGCTGCTCTAAAAGTGAGCGAGACCAACGGAAAAGTTTTACGCTATGGTGAAAATCCCCATCAAAAAGGATTTTTCTTTGGCGATTTCGATGCTATGTTCTCAAAATTACATGGTAAAGAGCTTTCATATAACAATTTATTAGATGTTGATGCTGCTGTAAATTTGATGAACGAATTTAAAAATGATGCTCCTACATTTGCTATTCTTAAACACAATAATGCTTGCGGATTAGCGCAACGCGACAACATACACCAAGCTTATGTAGATGCTTTAGTAGGAGACCCTGTTTCAGCTTTCGGAGGTGTACTGATCAGCAATAAAGAAATTGACAAGGCTACAGCTGAAGAAATTCACAAACTATTCTGTGAAGTTGTAATTGCGCCTAGCTATGCTAATGATGCTCTAGAAATTTTGAAAGGCAAGAAAAATAGAATTATTCTGATTCAGAATGAGGTAAAAATGCCTGAGATGATTGTCAGAACCTGTTTAAACGGAATACTGCTTCAAGAAAAAGACTATAAAACCGATAGCATTTCTGATTTATCGAATGCCACGACCAAAAACCCTTCGGCAAGTGAAATTGAAGATCTTATTTTCGCATCAAAGCTGTGCAAACATACAAAATCAAACACCATAGTTATAGCAAAAAACAAGCAACTATGCGCTAGTGGCACAGGGCAAACTTCTCGCGTTGATGCTTTAAACCAAGCTATTCATAAAGCAAAATCTTTTAAATTTGATTTAGAAGGTGCAGTTATGGCAAGTGATGCTTTCTTCCCCTTTCCTGATTGCGTTGAGATTGCAGGTAAAAACGGTATAACAGCTATCATACAACCTGGTGGTTCAATTAAAGACCAATTGAGCATTGATTATTGTAATGAAAACGGAATTGCAATGGTAATGACGGGCACACGTCATTTCAAGCATTAATTTCATTACTTTTGTCGATGAAATGCTCCTTTTAATGAAAATAAATAAATAAATGGGATTTTTTGATTTCTTAACCGAGGAAATTGCCATTGACCTAGGTACGGCGAATACTCTTATCATTCACATGGACAAGGTTGTAGTAGACAGTCCGTCAATTGTTGCTAGAGATCGTATCACGGGCAAAATTATTGCAGTTGGTAAAGAAGCTAACATGATGCAGGGTAAAACCCATGAAAACATCAAAACAATTAGGCCTCTTAAAGATGGGGTAATAGCAGATTTTGATGCTTCTGAAAAGATGATAAACATGTTCATAAAGAACATTCCTGCTTTGAAGAAGAAATGGTTTCCGCCAGCATTGCGAATGGTTATTTGTATTCCGTCAGGTATTACTGAAGTTGAAATGCGTGCTGTAAAAGAATCAGCAGAACGTGTAAACGGAAAAGAAGTATACTTAATTCATGAACCTATGGCAGCAGCTATTGGTATTGGATTAGATATTATGCAGCCCAAAGGAAACATGATTGTTGATATAGGTGGTGGTACTACTGAAATTGCTGTAATTGCATTAGGTGGTATTGTTTGTGACAAATCAGTTAAAATTGCGGGTGATGTATTCACCAATGATATTATATATTACATGCGTACACAACATAATTTGTATGTTGGTGAAAGTACTGCAGAGAATATTAAAATAGAGATTGGTTCAGCTACGGAAGACCTTCAATCTCCCCCTGATGAAAAATCAGTACAGGGTCGTGATTTATTGACCGGAAAACCGAAACAAGTACAGATCTCTTATCGTGAAATAGCTAAAGCATTGGACAAGTCAATTCTTAGGGTTGAAGATGCGGTAATGGAAACCTTATCACAAACTCCCCCAGAATTGGCAGCTGACATATATAACACAGGTATATACCTTGCAGGTGGCGGTTCAATGCTACGTGGTTTAGATCGTAGACTTTCGCAAAAAACAGATTTACCTGTTTTTATTGCCGAAGACCCTCTAAGAGCAGTAGTTCGAGGCACCGGAATTGCATTGAAAAACCTAGAACGTTACAAAAATATCTTGATTAAATAATCGTGTAGTTATATTATTATATCACTTTTTCCACACCCTCAAAATAGGGCTTATTTAATATCATAAGTCAATGCAGCAGATTATCAACTTCATCATACGATATAAGAATTTTCTTCTTTATATCTTTTTGTTGATTATCTCATTGGGCTTTACCGTTCAATCACATTCATACCATCAATCAAGTTTTTTCAATTCTTCAAATTGGATTGCTGGTAACATTTACCAAACTTCATTTAGCGTTACTTCCTATTTTGATTTAAATAAGGAAAACAAACAACTGATCGAGGAAAATAATAGGTTGCGAGATCAATTGTTCAACAGGGAAAATGAGAACCCTACAGAATTAGATTCCATTCAAATGAATTATACCATTGCATCTGGGAAGGTCATTAAAAACAGCTATGCCAATTTAAGAAATTACATCACCATAAATAAAGGCGAAAAAAATAGCATCAAGATTGATATGGGTGTGATTACCGCTAAGGGCATTTTAGGTATTGTTGAAAATACATCAAACAATTTTGCAAATGTTCAGAGTATCTTAAACCAAAACTCAAATATCAATGCCAAAATCAAAAACACCAACCATTTTGGTTCTTTGGTATGGAATGCCAAATCTTACAATATAGTTCAGTTGATCGATATTCCAAGGCTAGTACCCTTAACTATTGGAGATACTATTGTAACCGGTGCTATGAGCAGTATTTTTCCTGAAGACATTCCGATAGGAACCATAAAAAAGTTTGATTTAGATACCTCGAAAAGCTTTTATACTATTGACGTTGCCCTATTTAATGATATGACGAATATAAAAAATGTGTATATCGTCAATAATATTAACCGAGAAGAAATACAACAACTAGAGGCCGAGACCAATGATCAGTAATTATTTTTTTATAAATATAATTAGATTCATACTACTTGTACTTGTACAGGTACTGGTCTTCAATAAGCTTAACTTTTTTGGTTTTATCAACCCCATGGTCTATATTTTGTTTTTGTATTGGTATCCCATAAAACAGAACAGGGCCACTTTTATAGGCTTGAGTTTTTTATTAGGCCTATCTATAGATTTCTTTTCAGACACTATGGCAATAAATGCCGCATCAACAATTACTATCGCCTATTTAAGGCCTACTATCATGCGCTTTATATTTGGAGTGAATTATGAGTTTCAAAGTTTTAAACTGGGTAATGCCACGAGGGTACAACAAATTACATTTTTAGCGTTATTAATAATAGTGCACCACATGGTTTTCTTTACGTTGGAGATTTTTAGTTTTGCAAATTTTCTGCTAATTTTGAAAAAAATACTTTCAATAGGTCTTGCAACCTTGGTGCTTTGCTTACTTTTTAGCTCATTATTCAGTGTGAAAAAAGAATAAATACGGTTGGAATTTGTATTATCCCAATGAACTAACTAAATATTTCATCTAGATGAAAAAGATTCTCTTATCATCCATCATTATAATTATAGGGATAATCTTTATTGGTAGATTATCTTATTTACAAATATTTAGCTTTTCTCCCAACCAAGTTTTAGAAGATCCGGCAATAAAGGCCGTATATGACTATCCTGAAAGAGGATATATTTATGATAGAAATGGAAAGTTATTGGTGGGCAATGACCCTGCCTATGATGTTATGGTTATTCCGAGAGAGGTTAAACCTTTAGACACTTTAGAATTCTGTAATCTGTTAGGAGTAGAAAAAGAAGCCTTCATTAAAAAATTAAAAAAAGCTAGAGTATATTCCCCCAGACTACCTTCAGTATTGGTCCCACAACTTTCTAAAGAAGATTATGCCCGACTACAAGAAAAAATGAGGCATTATCAAGGTTTTTATATTCAAAAACGATCTTTACGTTATTACGACACCAATAGTGCCGCCAATGTTCTAGGTTATATCAGTGAAGTAAATGAAAGGGATTTAGCAAAAAACCCATATTACAAACAAGGTGAACTAACAGGTCGTTCAGGTGTAGAAAAAGTATACGAAGCTATTTTAAGAGGCCGCAAAGGGGTTCAATACATTCAAAAAGATCGCTTTAATAAAGTCATCGGACCTTATAAAGAAGGTATACTGGACACCTTACCTGAACAGGGCAAAGAAATTCATATAACCATTGACAAAGTCTTACAAGAATATGGCGAAAGATTAATGAATGGTAAACGTGGTGGTATTGTAGCTATTGAACCCAGTACAGGCGAAATATTATCTATGATTTCAGGCCCTACTTATGACCCTTCGCTGTTGGTAGGCAGAAAACGATCTAAAAACTATAGCAAGTTACATTATGACAGCATAGCCAAACCCTTATTTGATAGGTCTATTTCGGCAGAAAGCTCTCCTGGTTCTCCTTTTAAAACATTAAATGCATTGATAGCACTTCAGGAGGGAGTTATAACGCCCAGTTCTAAGGTAAAATGCAATAATGGTTTTTATGTAGGAAGAGTAAAAAGAGGATGCCATTGTGGTGGTGGCATTAGAAATATGAACACTGGCATTTATAAATCATGCAACGCCTATTTTGCTGATACGTTCCGTAGAATATACAATAAGTTCGAGACCACTGATGAAGGTATGGATGTTTGGGAAAAACATATGAGAAGTTTTGGCCTTGGCGATTATCTTGGCTCCGACCTTCATACCGGAAGACGGGGCAGAATACCCAATACAGCTTTTTATGATCGTTGGTACGGTAATAATAGATGGGCCGCATCAACCATTATTTCAAATGCCATTGGGCAAGGTGAAGTTGCCGCCACACCTGTTCAATTGGCAAATATGACAGCAGCTATAGCCAATCGAGGCCATTATTATACCCCGCACCTTTTAAAGAAAGTAGCTGGCAAAGATATTACCAACCCAATATTTGTAAAGCCAAAACATACTACAATAGACAAAAAACATTTTGACCCTGTTGTTCAAGGCATGGCTGAGGTATACAAAAGAGGTACGGCCCATCGGGTACAGATACCCGGTATTGAAATAGCTGGCAAAACGGGTACTGTAGAGAATTTTACGATAATTGATAGTGTAAGGACCCAACTTACCGATCATTCGGTTTTTATAGCCTTTGCACCTGTTGACAAGCCCAAAATAGCTATAGCCGTTTATATTGAAAATGGATATTATGGGGGTCGTTACGCCGGTCATATTGCTTCTTTAATGATTGAAAAATATTTGAAGGGAAAAATTACCCGTAAAGACCTTGAAACACGAATGTTAGAAAAAACGCTGGAGCATGAATACGCAAAACCCTACAGTGGCGAAACGTTTAAGATAAACGAGTATGTCTGGTAAAAGTGTTCTCAAAAGAATAGACTGGCTTACTGTTTTAATTTATTTGGCTTTACTCGCCATTGGGTGGACAAACATTTACTCAAGCACATTTACCAACTCTGACATCTCCATTTTTGATTTTGGTACGTTACATGGCAAGCAACTTTTTTTTATAGGTGTAAGCTTTGTAGCCGTACTGGTCATATTATCATTGGAAGTTGGTTTGTACGAAAGGTTTTCAAGCCTTTTTTATCTTATAGCAATACTGCTTCTATTAGGTCTCTTCCCTTTCGGAAAAACCATAGCAGGTGCAACTTCATGGTATGACTTAGGTTTTTTTAATCTACAACCCTCTGAATTGGCAAAAGTTGTTACAGCTTTAGCACT
>QILY01000233.1 GCA_003232155.1 Maribacter sp. | reverse complement strand
ATGGTAAAGAAATACAGGTAAAAAAAGCCGACTTTACGATTAAAATGATAGAATACGCTTCAGAAAGCTTTTTAAAAACACTCAGAAACAAGTTATTGTGGGGAGAAGACAAACGTAATTGAGTTTTTTGCAAAACAATAAATAGTCCTAAAAGTTGTTTATCAAGTGAGAACACTAATTATAATAATTGGGTAGGCTAAATGCCTATAATACCAATATGACTATAGAACGAGTCACAGAAAATGAACGAGTTTGAATGCGTCATTTTATAGTCATATTGGTATAATTATTATATTTGCAAACTTTTAGAATTTATGAGGAGCTGTATTTTTTTTATTCTTGTTTTCTCTTGTGTGATAACAAGCGCCCAAACGTATGAAATTGGTGCTTTTGTAGGAGGGGCGAATAATATAGGGGATGTTGGAAGAACTAATTTCATATTACCGTCAAATGTTGCTTTTGGCGGATTGTTTAAATGGAATAAAAGTAAACGCTATGCTTGGCGAGCAAGTATAATGTATGGAAAATTCAATGCAGATGATTCTAAATCGAATATTACATCAAGACAACAGCGTGATTTTAAAGTGGAGAATTCTATTTTAGAAGGATCTGTTGGATTGGAATTTAATTTTGTTGAATATAATTTGCATAAATTAGGTCCGGCGTTTACACCATATTTATATACAGGTTTGACCTATTTTAGGTATGACTTTAATTATTTTGATGCAGGACAATTGATAGATTTTAATCAAAAAGATGGTTCTATAGCCATTCCAATGACCGTAGGATTTAAATATCGCATAAGTCAATTGTTTATTTTAGGCGCAGAAATAGGAGCGCGATATACGTTTACAGATAATCTAGATGCAAGCAACCCTGAGGGGTCAAATGTTGAAAATTTTAGATTCGGAAATATTTTTAGCGATGATTGGTATGTTTTTTCAGGGTTTACATTAACCTATACTTTTGGCAGAAAACTATGTACTGATTGTTTTGAGTAATAGAATAAATGGGCGGCACTATAGAAAATTTGAAAGACCAGAACCTTCCTAAGCATATCGCTATTATAATGGATGGTAATGGCAGATGGGCAAAACAAAAAGGAAAACTTCGGGTTTTTGGTCATGAAAATGGAGTTAAGACTGTTCGAGATACTGTTCAAAATTGCGTAAAATTAGGCTTAGAATACCTCACATTATATACTTTTTCTACTGAAAACTGGAATAGACCTAAATTAGAGGTCGATATTTTAATGCGTTTGTTGGTGTCATCGCTTAAAAAAGAACTTAAAACTTTTCTTGAAAATAACATAAAGCTAAATACTATAGGTAATATAGAGTCATTGCCTGCAAGAGCATATAAAGAGCTTAATGAGGTAATGGAAAAAACCAAGGATAATACAGGAATGATATTAACTTTAGCATTGAGTTATGGGGCACGCGAAGAGATTAAAAATGCAGTTCAGCAGATAAGTGTCAAAGTTAAAAATAATATAATTTCTCCTGAAAATATTGATGAAACCATTATAAATAACCATCTTTACACGTATAATTTGCCAGATGTCGATCTGCTTATTCGCACTAGTGGTGAGCATAGGATCAGCAATTTTTTACTTTGGCAGATTGCATATGCAGAATTATATTTTATTGACGTATTTTGGCCCGATTTTAGTGAGAATCATTTAGTAGAAGCCATTAAAAATTACCAGAACAGAGAACGAAGATTTGGAAAAACTAGCGAACAACTCAATTAACGGTGTGAAAAGATTCACATTTTTTAAACTCATACTTACCCTCCTTTTTCTTTTTACCACTACATTGATCATAGCACAGGAAAACTCCTCATATGAAAATGGCAAGAAATATATTCTTGGCGGCATGAAAGTTACAGGGCTAAAAAGTTATAATGAGCAAACGGTAAAAACCTATACAGGTTTAAGTGTGGGCCAACCTATTACTATACCTGGTGATCAAATCAGTGCTATTATCAATAAGCTATGGGATTTAGAGCTTTTTAGTGCTTTAGATTTTTATATCATCAATATCGAGGGCGATAATATCTTTTTAGAACTTGCGATTAAAGAACGCCCTATATTATCAAAAGTGACTGTCTATGGTGTTAAGAAGCGAAAGATTGAAGGTATTTTAGAAGATACTGATCTTAAAAAAGGCAAGAAAATTACTGAAAGCCTTATCGCAAATTCTAAAAATTATCTTCAAAATAAATATAAGAAACAAGGCTATCTAAATGCAAAAGTTCACATAGCCACCGCTAAAGATACATCTGAAACCAACGCGCAAAGCATGGTCGTGAATGTTAAAAAAGGGGATAAAGTTAAAATACAGAATATTGTTTTTGAAGGAAATGATAAGCTTTCGGGCAAAAAATTACAAAAAGCCTTAAAGAAGACCAAGAAAAAGAAATTTTACCGTATTTGGAAGAAGTCTAAATATATTGAAGAAGATTATAAAAATGACCTGTCTCTATTGGTCGATGAATATGCAAAAAACGGCTATAGGGATGCTCGAGTTTTATCAGATACTATTATAGGTATTGACGATAATAATATAGTGGTTAAAATAAAGGTAGAAGAAGGTAACAAATATTACTTTGGTGATATTGATTTTGTAGGTAATACAGTGTATTCTGACCGGGTATTGGCCAGATATTTAGGTATTAGAAAAGGAAACACCTATGATGGGGTTTTATTACGTGAAAGAATAGCGGATGACTCTAAGCCAGATGCTGAGGATATTACTAATTTATACCAAAACAATGGGTATCTTTTTTCGAGAATAAACCCAGTTGAGGTTTCTGCGGAAAATGACACCATCAATTTTGAAATACGAATTATTGAAGGTAAAGAGACCTTTTTGAACCATGTTACTGTCGAGGGCAATGACAAGACCAATGACCATGTTATTTATAGGGAATTGCGTACTCGGCCAGGTCAAAAATATAATAAGTCCGATATTATTAGAAGTATAAGGGAATTGGGTCAATTGGGCTTTTTTGATGCTGAGCAGATAAGTCCGGACATTACCAATGCAAACCCTAATGAAGGTACGGTTGATATAGGTTGGAAGTTGGTAGAATCTGGGTCAAGCCAAATAGAATTGCAAGGTGGTTTTGGGGGTGGGGGTTTTATAGGTACCCTTGGTCTTTCTTTTAGTAATTTTTCTATAGGTAACCTCTTTAAAAAGGAGGCTTATAAGCCAGTGCCTACGGGCGATGGACAAACGTTCGCTTTGCGCTTACAGGCCAGTAGAACCTTTAGGGTATATAGTCTAAACTTTTCAGAGCCTTGGTTAGGAGGTAAAAAGCCAGTACGTTTCAGTCTTTCTTTATCAAGAACGCAACAATTTCAGGTAACAAGGGACGCAAGAGGTAGACTTATGCCAGATAACAATCAACAGTTTTCAATAACAGGTATAACGCTTGGGTTGGCAAAGCGTGTAAAATGGCCAGATGATTTCTTTACTATTTCACATTCTATTGGGTATCAACTATATAATTTTAAGAATTTCAATGGTCTGGGGCTATTTAATTTTGGCGATGGCAAATCAAATGCTTTAGCATATACTTTTGGTGTTTCAAGAAATGCTACCGAAGGTGGTCTAATTTTCCCTAGAGGAGGTTCAAATTTTGAATTCACTGCTAAATTAACACCTCCGTTTTCGCTTTTTGGTGATAAAGATTTTGAATCATTACGAGATAGAAGTGCAGAACTTCTAGAGCTTCGTGCAGAAAGAGCTTTGACAGGTGCTGGTCTTACCCAGCAAGAAAATGATGAACTTGAAAGTGTAGATTCTGAACGTTTTAAATTTTTAGAATACTATAAAATTAAATTCAAAGGTGATTGGTATACTACTTTGGTAGGTAAATTAGTACTTCGTAGTAACGCAGAATTTGGGTTTTTAGGCAGTTATAATAATGATGTAGGAAATGTGCCCTTTGAACGTTTCTTTGTAGGGGGTGATGGTTTAGGTAACTTTACTTTAGATGGCAGGGATATTATCCAATTAAGAGGATATGAAAACGAATCATTGACACCTGTTGATCCATTAACTGGGCAACCAGAAGGGGGTATTGTCTACAATAAATTCTCTTTAGAACTTAGATATCCACTTACTTTAAAACCTTCGGCATCTATCTACGGATTAGCTTTTTTAGAAGGAGGTAACGCTTTCGACAATTTTCAGCGGTTTAATCCGTTTCAAATAAAACGATCGGCTGGAGTGGGGCTACGAATTTTTATGCCGGCATTTGGTTTATTGGGAATAGATTTTGGTTACGGGTTCGATGAAGACCTACGACCGCAGTCTATTGGCAATGGTCCGAGTGGATGGCAAACACACTTCATAATAGGCCAACAGTTTTGATTTAATAGATCGTATCAAATGCTAAATCGCTCATTTTAAAAGATTTATTGTTTTTGGCACGATATTTTCTATAGGATAAAACGAAATCAAAAATGAAAGCAAAAACAAAAGTTCTTTTACTATTAACTATAGTGCTGCTGTTTTCATCGTACACCTTTGCGCAAAGAGGAGTTCGAATCGCATATGTAGATATGGAATATATCTTAGAGAATGTTGAAGAGTATCGAGATGCCACCGAGCAACTGGAAACGAAGGTACAAAAATGGAAAATTGAAATAGAGCAAAAACAAAGTGCTATCGAGCAAATGAGAAAAGATCTCATGGCCGAAAAAGTTTTGCTGACCGATGAGTTGATAACTGAGCGCGAAGAAGAAATCCAAATTTTGGAAAAAGAGATGTTGGAATATCAACAAAACCGTTTCGGGCCGCAGGGAGATTTAGTTTTGCAAAAGCGACAATTGATACAGCCTATACAGGATCAGGTTTTTAATGAGGTGCAGAAAATTGGAAGTAATAAAAAATATGATATTATTTTTGATAAATCAGGAGATGTCGTAATGTTGTACTCCCAAAAAAGACTTGATATTAGTGATATTGTATTAAGGGCTATTTCAAGAACAAGAAAGATAAGCGCGCCTAAGAAAAAAGCGAGAGCAAAAAATCGAATTGAAGATTTTGATGGCGAACCAGCAGAGAAAGAAATTAGCGATGCGTTAAAAGAGCGTCAAGACAAGGCAAGAAAAGCTGAGGGTGTTAGAACCAAGACAGCTGATGAAAAACGAACCGAGCAGCTGAAATTGCGTGAAGAGCGTAAGAAAGCCTATGAAGCACGGAGAAAGAAATTATTAGAGGAACGCGATGCTAGAAAGAAAGCTAAACAAGATGATCGTAAAAAAAATAGCGAAGCCGAAAAAGAAGAAACTGAAAAAGACAGTAATTAGGTATTGTTCTCTTTAGGAGAATAACCATATCAAGTTGAATGCATCTAATTCAATAGTAAAATAATAAGTTCAAAAAGAACAATAATAACCATTAATATTAATTAACTCAATATTTTAAATTTAAACTCATGAAACAAGTAAAAAAAATAGCTGTAGCACTAGTTTTGTTCATCGCTGCCACTAGTTTTGTTAACGCGCAGAGCAAAATTGCCCACATAGATGTGACGAAACTATTATCTGATATGCCAGAAATGAAAACTGCTCAGGCAGAATTAAAAAAACTAGCTGAAACTTATGAAGCTGATATTCAAGCTTCATATACTGAATTCCAGAATAAAGCAACCCAATATCGAAATGAAGCTGCTTCAAAATCTAGAGAAGAGAATGATAAAAGAGCTTTAGAACTTCAAGAAATTGAGAAAAATATACAAGCTGCAAGACAGGCAGCCTCAGGTGAGCTACAAAAAAAGCAAGCTGCGCTTTTTGGACCTATCACAGAAAAAGCCAAAATAGCTATTGATAAAATAGCTGCTGCCCAAGGGTTTGATTATGTTATTGATTCACAACAAGGAGGTGCTCTTATTGTTGCTAATGGTAAAGATATATTAATAGAAGTAAAACAAGAACTAGGCTTCTAAAACTTCTACTTTTAAAAAATATTTAAAAAACTCGCTCTCAAAAGGGCGAGTTTTTTGTTTTTAAATCATTAGTGGACTTGTTCTTTTTATAGAACGAGGTAAAGAAAAATTAAAAAAGCACCATATTTATGGTGCTTTTCTAGCGTTGCTATAAAATTAAATTCTGTTTATTGAGGAGATTAATAAAGATAATTTAGTGCAATAACGTCATTGCTATTGAATTCACCATCAGTGGCAGCTGCAAAACATGCCAACATTAGGGAAGTTGGGTCAAAACCCTCTGGAGTTCCCGGAATGGGGTTAGCACCAATACTTCCCACACCTTCATTATTATTACCTCCACAACTTTGACGACTAAACCAATCCGAATGTCTAAAACCAACAGAGTGACCTATTTCATGAGTAATCACATGTTCGTTTGCATTAGTGGAAAAACCGCCTAAGCCATAAATCTGAATAAATTTGTTCGGGTTTCCGTTACTTGGAAAACCGGCAACTCCTCCACTAGAACCTGGATTATTCAGTTCGTTGTTGTAAACGACCATATCTTTATCTTGAAAATTCGTTCCAAATGTGAGAGTAAACCTAATACCTAAATTCAGACGGTTATAATTATTAACTGCCCATTGAAGAGCCGTGCGCTCCTTAGAGCTTAAGGCAAAATTACTTCCCGTAAAACCTATTATTGTAAGTGTTCTAGGATTCACCAAATTATTGGTGTAATAATTTTTTGAAGTAATACCCTTAAGTGAAATAAACTGTTGCATCTGCTCTTTGGTCAAGGCTATATCACCTTCTAATTGATAACGCTTTTGTATTGAACCATCCGGCAAATGAAAATCGACCACAGTTACATCGTTGGTATTAAAGTAATTGTTTTTGAGTGCGGTCGTTATTTCATCTGTAACCGTTAACGAAGCATCCAGAACCTGTACCTCTTCGGATTCGGCTACCTCGGCTTCAATAATTTCATTCTCTTTTTCGCATGCGGACAAGAAAGTCAGAAGTAATAATAAGATTGGAGTAAATTTAATGTTTTTCATAATAGAACTAGTTTTTTGTAATTAAAAATAAATAATTAACAACGCTAGAGCAATGTAAGAAAAATCTTCTCATGATTGTTAAAGAAATCAAAAAAATCGACGAACTACAGAAATCCAATCGTTTTTTCAATTTCTTTACAAATTCCAATCCTAATACTTCGCACTTTGAAGTTATGTTAGGCAAATCTGTCAGATAAAAACGAACGATAGTTATTGAACAGGCAATACGTTGATACTGGCAAAGACGTTGCTACTACGATTCTTATTGGCACCGGGCAAAGTGCTTGGCTTTGGAAAGTACTTTAGGTTTAAATGTCCTATACGCCCCTCACAAGCTAGTAATATGGTAGATAGCTCGTAAAGAACTCACTCCGCTCAAGGTGGTATTAGAGCATTGTTACTAGATGGTCGTAAGTCTTGAAGCGTTCGTAGTACCTGTCGCTATGATATCGAAATGCTGTCCGAATAATTATAGATGGAGAAAGCAATTTTAAAAGTTGTTTGATAATAGGCTGTCCGCTAAAGTTGTTACTTTTGTTCATATATACTCCTGCCAAATGGAAATCCGAAATTTCTACTTGGTCTTTTCCCCCATACCTTCGTTAAAATTTATAGCCGTAGCTTAGGCTATGCCGAAAAATTTTGCCTTGGTATGAGAAAAAAAACCTGCCTTGATTCTCCCGAATTTCCATTTGGCACGAGTATATCTAGTTTTGTAGTAAAAATCAAGATATAAACTAAAGCGGGAAAATCCTGTTGGGAAATTCCGCTTTTTAAAAATGTTTATCGGACATTAATGTTTTTAAATTATGTTAGTTTCTTTCTAATATTTTTCCAGCGTAAGCTTCTAATAAATTTCCCTTCTTCATTTGAAACCAGAAAAGGTGATTTTTCTTTTTTCGCTTTAAAATAGCCTTCCATATTATCAAAAAATGCATCTGTTTTTTTTTGTTTCCATGCCATTTTTAAAGAAGCTATACAGGTAATCAAAAAACCATAACGCATCGTATACATAGCTTTTCCCTGAAGAAGCTTTGCTTTTTTGTTGTAAGCCCTGCCTGTTGGGCGTAGGTGCTTTGTCTTTAAAGTGGCGTCAGTGAAAATATCAAAACCATGATATTGTGCTAGAAGCTCATCAACAGTATCCCAACCCATAGCGTTTTTGAGTCCATCAATAGTCTTGAAACAGTCTTTTGTATACGCTTTAAAAGCTCCACGTACATGGTTTTTGTTCATGGGGTGATTCAGTTTCCATTCTCCATTAGCGCTTTTTTCGTATACAAAACCACCAGCAATGCCCACTTTTTCATTTGAATTGAAAATATATGCAATTTTCTCAAAGTAATCATCGGGTAAAATGATATCGGCATCTAATTTGACCAAAAAATCATAATCGTTATCAAGTAAAGCTAAGCCCTTATTGAAAGCGTTTATAACTTTACTGCCAGGCATATGTAAAGTAGATGAAGTGGTATTAAGTTTCTGAAAAATCGCACTTTTTTCA
This sequence comes from Maribacter sp., assembly GCA_003232155.1. Lineage (GTDB taxonomy): Bacteria > Bacteroidota > Bacteroidia > Flavobacteriales > Flavobacteriaceae > Maribacter_C. Next base: position 6,780 of record QILY01000233.1, on the reverse strand, counting down.
ATAAAATCATCTATTATATTTTCTGTGCTATCTGTAGAGTTATCATTGACAATCACTACTTTTTTTGGTTGTAGCGATTGTGATACTAATGAATTTAGTATGTCAGCTAAAAATGCTTCTTCATTATGTGCGGGAATGATTATGTAATAATTAGTTAATTCTTTCAGCATAAACAATATAATATCTTGGTGTAAAACTACGTAGTAATGGTCTAATGCCAATTTTGTTTACGGGGTTTGTCCATTTGGCGCGATCTTTTATTGCCCAGCTGGTTTTTTCTAAAAGCCAATCAAATTGCCAATCTTCAAATTCGTGGTAATGGCGGTCCCATGGATCGGTCTTACTTTTATAAGCAGGAGAAAACCAAAGCCTCATAGGAATACTGGCTACCAACCTATTTGCTTTTATTTCTCGCAAAACATTAAAAGGTGCTAATAAATGTTCGAAAATTTCAAATGCGGTAACAACATCAGTATTAGAATTTTGAACAGAAGAAAAATCAACATCTAAGTCTTCTCCAGTTGTATTTTTAACTTGATAACCTTCAGCGGTCATAATTTTTGAAAACGGATTCTCGACGCCTAAATCTAAAATAGATTCATCGGTGGAAATATGTTTTTGAAGAAAAGATAAGGTATGCTGAAAGCGTTTGCTCGGATATGTCTTTTCGTACATTTTTTTAGTTTCAGGTTTCTATGGTTTCGGGTTGTTGTATATTATATTTCGAAACCTGAAACAAATAAGAAAACTGCCTACTAACGGGTAGGCTTGAAACCATTTTAAACTTTATAAACAATAGCGTTGATATTCATGCCAGCACCAACACTTGCAAAGATAACAACATCTCCCTTTTGAATTTGATGATTTTCTATTTTTCCTTTACGAACCATGTCTAGTAGTGTGGGAATGGTGGCCACTGAACTGTTTCCTAATTTTCCGATGTTCATGGGCATAATATCTTCTGACATATCCATATCATATAAACCATAAAAACGTTTTACAATGGCCTCATCCATTTTTTCATTCGCTTGGTGGATGAAGATTTTCTTTACATCTGTAATTGATACTCCACTATCTGACAAGCAATCTTGCATTGCTTTCGGTACATTTGTTACTGCAAACTCGTAAATTTTACGCCCGTGCATTTTAATATACTTGGTGTCTTGATTTAAGGCGTTGTTATATGATTTTCCGTAGAAAAGAAAATAGGCTTCATCATGGGAATATGTAGCACTTGTATGGGCCAATATTTGACCTGTATCATTATTATCTTTTGCTTCGATAATGGTAGCGCCGGCCCCATCAGAATATATCATAGAATCCCTATCGTAAGAATCTACTATACGCGAAAGTGTTTCGGCACCAATAACCATACATTTTTTTGCAATACCGCTCTTTATGAACGCATTGGCCTGAATAACACCTTCGACCCAACCAGGGCATCCGAACAATATATCATAGGCAACGCATTTAGGGTTTTTAATTCGTAGATGGTGTTTTACCCGTGTGGCCAAACTAGGCAAGGTATCCCCTTGGGATTGCCCGTGTGTAACATCGCCAAAATTATGGGCAAAAATAATATAATCAAGCTCTTCTTTATCAATACCTGAATCAGCTATGGCCTTTTCAGCAGCAAGAAAAGCAATATCAGAAGTATTCAAATTCTTATCGACATAGCGTCTTTCACTTATACCGGTAATGGTCTTGAATTTTTGAATGATTTCAGGGTTTTCATGCTTAAATGAACTACCATCGGAATTCAAAAACTCATGCTGGTCAAAATCTTGATTTTCTATAACTAAATTTGGTAAGTAACTGCCTGTACCTGTTATGCCAATATTCATAGACTAAAAGAGTTATACCAATTTGACTATAAAATGAGTCATTTTATAGTCAAATTGGTATTAGTTGGTGCTATAAACATAATAAACTTACGATTTGTTTCTTATGCATGCATAAGAAATATTACGATGTTCAATATTGTTTTGACTTTCATGTAGAATAAAAAAAAGCCTTTCTGAAAATTCAAAAAAGCTCTTAGGTATTGTTTTTATTGTATTTTTCAGGCTTCTGCGTATGCTTCAATAGGTGCGCAGGTACAAATTAAATTACGATCGCCATAGGCGTCATCTACCCTTCGAACCGATGGCCAAAATTTATTGTCCGATACAAATGGTAATGGAAATGCTGCCTGTTGTCTGCTGTAAGGAAAACTCCATTCATCACTGGTGACCATATTTAAAGTGTGTGGTGAATTTTTCAAAACATTATTGTGGTCATCAGCATTTGATGCCTCAATTTCTTCTCTGATAGATATCATAGCATCACAAAATCGATCTAACTCGGCAACACTTTCACTTTCAGTAGGCTCGATCATCATAGTGCCCGCTACGGGAAAAGAAACTGTTGGTGCGTGAAAACCATAATCCATCAAACGTTTGGCAATGTCGGTTACTTCAATACCATTTTGTTTGAAAGGTCGGCAATCGATAATCATTTCGTGTGCCGCGCGGCCTTTTTCACCTGTATAAAGAACATTGTATTTGCCTTCGAGTCTATTTTTGATATAATTAGCGTTCAAAATAGCAGCTTCGGTAGAGTGGGTCAATCCGCTTTCACCTAGCATTTTAATATATCCGTAAGATATTAAACAAGCCAATGAGCTGCCCCATGGTGCTGCTGAGATTGCTGAGATTGCCTTATTGCCACCAGTTGTTATAATTGGGTTGCCAGGAAGGAAGGGAACTAGTTGAGGGGCCACACAAATGGGCCCAACACCAGGTCCGCCACCGCCATGGGGTATAGCAAAAGTTTTATGTAAATTTAGGTGACAAACATCGGCTCCTATGGTTGCTGGGTTGGTTAAGCCAACTTGGGCGTTCATGTTTGCCCCATCCATATATACTTGTCCACCGTGGTCATGAATCAATTTTGTAATATGTTTGATAGATGATTCAAAAACCCCATGTGTAGAAGGGTAAGTAACCATTAATGCTGATAAGTTATCAGAATGCAACCCTACTTTTTCTTCTAGATCAACCACATCTATATTTCCTCTTTCATCGGTCTTGGTCACTACAACTTTCATGCCGGCCATAACCGCTGAAGCTGGGTTGGTGCCATGTGCCGACGCAGGGATAATACAAATATTACGATGAGCTTCATTTCTTGATTCATGGTAGGCTCTTATGACCATTAAACCGGCATATTCACCTTGCGCACCTGAATTGGGCTGCAAAGAAGTAGCTTCAAAACCTGTTATAACACTCAGGTCTTTAGCTAATTCTTTCAGCATTATTTGATAGCCTTCAGCTTGCTCTATCGGCACAAAAGGATGAATATTACCCCAATTAGCCATGCTAAGGGGTAACATTTCTGAAGCTGCATTCAATTTCATAGTACAGCTTCCTAATGAAATCATTGAATGATTTAAAGCTAAATCTTTACGCTCTAATTTTTTGATATAACGCATCAATTCCGTTTCGGAATGATATGAATTGAAGACTTCATTTTGCAAAAATGGGCGTTGGCGCTGTAAAGAATCCGGTATTGCCTGTATTTCATCTGCATGTGCATAAAAATCTTCAACAAGCACCTTAGTCTTATGGGTTTTGAATATCTCGACCAAATCAACAATATCCTTAAAGGAGGTAGCCTCATTTATAGAAATTGATATGGTCTTTGAATCAATATAATTCAAATTTACTTGGGCTTTTTGTGCGGCAGACCTTACTTTATGCGCATCTTCAACGGTCACTTTAATGGTGTCGAAATATGCTGAATTATGCTGTTGTATACTTAAATTTTCAAGCGCCTTGCAAAGAATTTTTGTTTTGTTGTGTATTTTGGCCGCAATATATTTCAATCCTTCAGGACCGTGATAAACCGCATACATACCTGCCATTACGGCTAATAAAACCTGTGCAGTGCAAATATTAGAAGTTGCTTTACCTCTTTTAATATGTTGTTCTCTGGTTTGCAATGCCATGCGAAGTGCGGGCTTATCGTCTGTATCTTTAGTAATACCGATAATACGGCCCGGAATACTTCTTTTGTATTCTTCTTTGGTAGCGAAGAATGCAGCATGGGGACCACCATATCCTAACGGAATTCCAAAACGTTGTGTAGTACCAACTACTACATCAACTCCAAATTCTCCTGGAGGTATTAATAGTACCAGACTCAAAATATCTGCCGCTACCGCAACCTTTATATTGTTTTCTTTAGCTTTAGATACAAAACCAACATAGTCATGTACCTGTCCGTACTTTCCTGGATATTGTAAAATAGCACCAAAGAAATCATTGGTGAAATCAAATTTCTCATGGTTTCCAATCACTAATTCTATATGTAAGGGAGTCGAACGAGTTTGTAACAATGAAAGTGTTTGGGGTAATATCTCTTCAGAAACAAAGAATTTTAAAACTCCGTTTTTCTTTTGGTCACGGCTACGTACATCAAAAAGCATGGTCATCGCTTCTGCCGCTGCAGTACTTTCATCTAAAAGTGAAGCATTGGCCAGTTCCATTCCTGTTAAGTCGGTCACAACGGTCTGAAAATTTAGTAAAGCCTCTAAACGACCTTGTGCTATTTCTGCTTGATATGGTGTATATGCAGTATACCAACCTGGATTTTCTAGAATATTTCTTTTGATTACAGATGGAGTAAGGCTTTCATGGTAACCCATGCCTATATATGAACGAAAGACTTTGTTTTTCTCTGACAATTCTTGAATATGTACCAAAAATTCATGCTCGCTCATTGGAGCATCTAACTCTAAAGATTGTTTTAATCGAATATCATTAGGTATAGTTTCAAAAATGAGCTCCTCTAAATTTTCGACTTCAACCGTTTTAAGCATGTGTTGAAAATCTTCTTCTCTGATGCCGATATGGCGTAATGCAAATACGTCAGTTTTCATACAAGTAATTTATGACTAATAAAGTTGTGCAAAATTAGGGATTAATTACCTTTTTTAAGACGATATAATAAGCAAACACCACGAAAGTTTTTAACTAAAGACAAAGATCATAAACAGTTTTGGTATTTTTGTTTAATGAGGGTAATACAACGTGTTTTTAACTTTTATATCGATGCTAGTATTCACGTTGCTTTAGCTGTTTTTGCATTGGTGAAGGTGACTGTTGAAATCTTAAACATTTCAATTGATATGCACTTTTCATGGTTTCTGTTTTATGCGACTATAGTGTGCTATAATTTCATTAAATATGGTGTAGAAGCAGAAAAGTATATTCTAGTGGCCAATCAATATCACAAAAATATACAGTTTTTTAGTTTTATAACTTTGATTCCAACACTCTATCACGCTTATTTTTTGAATATTGAAACATGGTTGGGTATAGGTGCGTTAATGCTTTTGGTTGGGTTGTATATATTGCCCGTTTTACCAAATGCGAGAAATTTAAGAAGTTTGGGCGTACTGAAGATTTTTATTGTAGCAATGGTTTGGTCAGGTGTAACAGTAGTGGTGCCATTACTTTCGGTCAAACAATTTATTTTTTCTTGGGATGTTTGTATAGAGGCTGTACAACGTTTTGTTCTGGTTTTGATTTTGTTAGTTCCTTTTGAAATTAGAGATTTGGCCTTTGATTATCAAAACCTTAAAACTTTACCACAACGCTATGGAGTGGCAAAAACAAAAGTTTTTGGTGCTTTCGCAGCAACCCTTTTCTTCTTTTTAACTTTTTTAAAGAATGATATTCCCCAAACAGAACTTATTGGAAAAGGAGTCCTTTTTTTGACTTTAGGAAGCCTGATGTTTATCACCAAACGTAATCAGTCAAAATATTTTTCATCTTTTTGGGTTGAAAGTATACCAATACTATGGTGGATATTAGTTTTGCTAATGAATAAAGAATTCTAAAACCTATTCTTCAATTCTTCTTTCATTATCATTTTCTCTTGCTCAGACAGACTGTTCAAGTTCGCTTTTTCACAAAAAGTTGTGAATTCAGTATTTTTTTTGGTAAATGCAGAACACGTCTTACATATCAAAAGATGAAACTTTAGTTTTATCTTATCAAGAAAGGTAGCCTCTTTATATTGAGCTTTATTACAAATTATAGCAGCTTTTTCGCAAGAAATCATAGTCTTTTAATACCAATTTTGATTAAGGCATCCCATCAAAGCAGTTCTAGCTCTATGAATCATTACCCAGAGGTTAGACGGGTTAATTCCTAACTCATTACAAATGTCTTCTGTACTTACACCTTGTATTGTTTTCATGGTGAATACAAGTGATTGCTTTTTAGGTAATTTTGCAATACAATCTTGAATAGCAAGACCCAATTCACGATTTTCTATAGTACTGGTTCCCATAGCACTAAATGGATCGGCTACTTGTTCTTCAAGCCAATCACCTTCTGAATCGCTACTACTGCTATAGCTCATACGAACTTCTGCTTTGCCTTTATTCGAGTTTGTTTTTCGGTAATGGTCAATGACTTTTCGCTTTAAAATAGCAATAAGCCATGTGCGTTCTGCGGCATCACCTTTATAGTTTTTTGCAGATTTTAATCCTGCAAAAAATGTTTCTTGAACCAAATCTTTAGCAATTTCTGAATCACTTACACGGGCCACTGCATAATTGAAGAGGTAATCTGCGTATTTATCTATCCAAGTATTAGGATGTAACTGGTGCGCCATCATATTTTTAGTGCTGTTTGTAAAAGTAGTTGAATTTGATTTAACTATCTTCATATTTTTAGATTCTTGATTTAATTTTATTGCTGCCATAATCCCATCTTTGATTAAATGTGT
>QILY01000251.1 GCA_003232155.1 Maribacter sp. | reverse complement strand
GCTACAATTGATTTTTGCAAAAAACACGGAGCGTTTGACCCTACAAAAATGGGTACGGTACCCAACGTAGGTCTTATGGCCCAAAAAGCTGAAGAATATGGTTCTCATGATAAAACCTTTGAAATAGCTGCTAACGGCCTTGTCAAAATAATTGATATCAATTCGGAAGAGACCTATATAGAACATCAAGTTGAAAAAGGTGATATATGGAGAATGTGCCAAGTAAAAGATGCTCCTATTCAAGATTGGATAAAATTGGCAGTGACAAGAGCAAGAGCATCGAATACTCCTGCTGTTTTTTGGTTGGATGAAGAGAGAAGCCATGATGCTGAATTGATCAAGAAAGTGAATTCTTATCTTCCCGATTATGATACTTCAGGTTTGGATATTAGAATTTTATCTCCTATAAAAGCTACTGAATTTACGCTTGAGCGTATTAAAAATGGTAAAGATACCATATCAGTATCTGGTAATGTACTAAGAGATTACCTAACAGATCTTTTTCCTATTCTTGAAGTGGGTACCAGTGCAAAAATGTTATCTATAGTACCATTAATGAATGGTGGTAGATTATTTGAAACAGGAGCAGGTGGTTCTGCGCCAAAACACGTTGAGCAATTTTTAGAAGAAGGACATTTAAGATGGGATTCTTTAGGAGAATTCTTGGCACTGAGTGTTTCATTAGAATTTTTTGGCGAAAAATATAATAATGTAAAAGCTAAAGTATTGGGTGATACTTTGGATAATGCTACAGAAAAATTCTTGGATAACAATAAGTCCCCATCTAGAAAAGTAAAAGAACTGGATACCAGAGGCAGTCATTTTTATCTTGCTCTTTATTGGGCTGAAGCTTTAGCCAACCAAGATAAAGACATAGAACTTAAAGCTTTATTTGCTCAAGTTTATAAAGACATGAAAGATAAAGAAATACAAATTTTGAGAGAGTTAACCAATGCTCAAGGTTCATCAAAAGAAATTGGGGGATACTACAAACCCAACAAAGAATTGGTAGCTAAAGCAATGCGACCTAGTGAAACTTTGAATAGCATATTAGATAATATGTAGTTTAAATTACAAGATTCTAACTAAAAAGGCCTTTGCCACATCAAGTAAAGGTCTTTTTTGTTCAAAGACTTGTTACAAGACAAAATGTACACTTTATTTCGTAACGCCTTAAATAATTGTTAAGAGACCTAAAGCCGGGATGTTTTCTGTTTATTTTTATATAAATTGCTGTTAATGAATCTACGCTACATAGTTTCCCTATTTGTTTTCTTAAACTTTTCTTTACTATGTTACTCTCAACAAAAATATACTCTTAGCGGCTCTATTTCTGAGGCTACTAGTAACGAGACATTAATTGGGGTGACTTTAGTGGTTCCTGAACTTCAAACGGGTGTTACAACCAATGAATATGGCTTTTATTCCCTTACCTTACCTGAAGGGGAATATGAGGTTCGGGTCAGTTATTTAGGATTTCAAGATATCGTTCAAACCATTTCTTTGACCAAGGATATAAAAATAAATTTTCAACTGGTTGAAGATGCTGAGCAATTAGATGAAGTTGTAGTCTCGGAAAACAAAGAAAAATTAGATATCCGTACCCCACAAATGAGTGTAAACGCTCTGTCTGTTGAGACCATAAAAAAAATACCCGTAATTCTCGGGGAAGCTGATATTATAAAATCAATATTATTGCTTCCCGGTGTTACCAATGCTGGTGAAGGTGCCTCTGGTTTTAATGTTCGTGGGGGCGCTGTAGATCAAAACCTAATTCTTTTAGATGAAGCCATAATTTTTAATTCTTCCCATCTTTTTGGGTTTTTCTCTGTTTTCAATCCTGATGCAATCAAAGACATTAAATTATACAAAGGTGGTATTCCTGCACGCTATGGGGGTCGAGTTTCTTCTGTATTGGATATTTTTCAAAAAGAAGGTAATAGTAAAAAGCTAAAAATTAATGGGGGTATTGGGGCAGTAGCCAGTCGTTTATTAATTGAAGGGCCTATTGTAAAAGACAAAGCTGCTTTTTTGGTTGGCGGACGAGCTTCTTACGCACATCTTTTTCTTCCACTTTTTAATCAAGACAATACTGCTTACTTTTTTGATTTGAACACCAAATTAAACTATAATATCAACGACCGCAACAGTATCTTTTTGTCTGGTTATTTTGGAAGGGATGTTTTCGGTATAGCAGATAGGTTTGTAAATACCTATGGAAACTCAGTAGGTAATTTTAGATGGAACCATCTGTTCTCCGACAAATTATTCTCTAACTTATCATTGATATACTCTGACTTTTTTTATGGGCTTAAACTCGATTTTGTTGGTTTTGACTGGAAATCAGGCATTCAAAACATTAATCTAAAGTATGACTTTAAGCATTATATCAGTGATAAGCTGCAAGTCAATTATGGCATCAATAACGTATACTACAGTTTTAACCCTGGTAAAATAGCACCTAGTAATTCAGAATCTGGCATAGTTGAAGACCAACTAACAAAAAAATATGCCAACGAGTTTGCTGCCTATATTGATATTGAGCATGATATTACTAAAAATTTAAGTTTAGGGTATGGACTACGATTTAGCAATTTTATTCGTTTAGGCCAAGATGAGTTGAATGTTTATGAAAATGATAATCCAGTTATATTCGACCCTTTTTTATTAATCTATCAAGAAGCCGAACCTATTTCTGTCTCCAACCCCGGTAGAGGTGCTAAACTAGCCACCTTTAATAATATTGAACCTCGAGTATCATTGGCTTATACTATAAACAATACTAGTTCTGTAAAAGCTAGTTATACACGGTTATCCCAATATTTACATCTGCTATCAAACACCAACTCCCCTACTCCGCTGGATGTATGGACACCTAGCGGGCCATTTATAAAACCACAGCTTTTAGATCAATATGCGTTGGGATATTTTAAAAATTTTAAAGAAGGCGACTATTCTTTTGAAACTGAAGTTTTTTATAAAGACATACAAAACAGAATTGATTATATTGATGGGGCAAACCTTATTGCCAATGATGCCATCGAAACTGTGATTCTAAACGGGGAAGCAAGGGCATACGGACTAGAATTATTACTACGAAAAAACAAAGGAAAATTACAAGGTTGGCTTGCCTATACACTATCAAAATCAGAACAACGTACACCTGGTAGGTCAAACCTAGAAACGGGCATCAACTTTGGCGAATGGTATAATACGCCTTATGACAAACCACATGATATTTCATTGTTTGCTAGTTATAAATTGAATGAGAAATGGAGTTTCAATACAAACCTTATCTATCAAACCGGACAACCTACCAATTTCCCCATTGGTCAGTTTGAGTTTCAAGGGCTTATCGTTCCTTTTTTTGGTCTACGAAATACAGAACGCTTACCAGATTATCATAGAATAGATGTTTCGGCAACTTTAACCCCAAGAAAGAATAAAAATAGAAAATTACAAGGTGAATGGGTTTTCAGCATATATAATCTTTACAATCGAAGAAATGCCGCATCTATTAACTTTAATCGCAATCAAGATACTCAAGTTAATGAAGCAGTACGGACATCTATTTTCGGAATAGTTCCTGCCGCAACCTATAATTTTAAATTTTAGAAAATGAAAAAAATAATTTATCTGGCCATAGTATTAAGTTCCCTTAGTTCTTGTGAAGATGTTATTGATGTAGATGTGCCCACAACATCGCCTAGGCTAATTGTTGATGCATTAATACGTATTGATGAAAGTGAACCGATAACTACGGTTCGTATCAAAACCAATCTCACTAGTTCATTTTTTGATGATATTCAACCCACTGATGTTCAACAGATAACTATTACAAATCCTGATTATATTGGGTTAAATTCCCTTGACGGGAATTTTATAACGCTTCAAAAAGTTAGTTCGGGACTATACGAAAGTTCAAAAAGAACTGCTTTTTTTACTAGTGGAACATTGCAATTGACCATTGAGCATGAAGGGCAATGCTACTTAGCATTGACTAATTATGTACCAACATCACCAATAGATTCGCTTGAACAGGGTGGCGGTACTTTATTTTCAGGTGACGAAACTGAAATTATAGTCTCTTTTACCGATAATTTAGAGCGAGATGACTTTTATCTTTTTGATTTTGATTTTAGTCTGTTTCTTGTCACCGAAGATGAATTTTATCAAGGGCAAACTTTTCAGTTTTCTTATTTTTATGATAATAATTTAGAGAGTGGACAAGTTATAAATGTTAGTTTATTAGGAGTTGATGAGCCTTTCCATAATTATATGAACCAACTTATAGTACAGGCAAGTGGCAACCAAGGACCTTTTCAAACCCCAGCTGCCACAGTAAGAGGCAATCTAATAAACGTAACTGATACTAACAATATCGATTCTTTTGACAATGTCAAAAATTCTGATAATTTTGCGTTAGGTTATTTTTCAGTAAGCCAAAGCTTTACGACTACATTGACCATAGAATAATTGTTTTCAAAAATGCATACAAATAAAGAACTATTAGTAAAAGGATTAAAGCAAATAACGTATACTATTGCCTTAATGTTTACAGCACCGGCAGTGATATACCAAGCTTTTAAAAATCAAGAACACGCTTGGTTTTGGCCTGTATTAATTGTAGGGATTGTTTTAGCAATTGCAGCAATTGCCTCAGGGTTTTATAGTATAAAAGTTATTATAGATTCTCTATTTGGAAACAAGAAGAAATAAAAGTTACTTTTCTTTTTTCTTACCTACATTGCTCCATTTATTATTCAATTCGGAGTAATCATAGTCTAAAACTGATTCTTGCCGCTCTAATTTATCAGCTGCAAACCCACGTTGCAAAATGTCTTCAATAAGGTAATCTTCATGAACATTTTCAGGGTCAAATTCTTCTTTTAAACTGATTTCAAAAATTTTAGCAGTTGTACTGTACCAAAAAGCACGCCACCCGCTTCGTAGTTCTTTAACAAGGTTGAAAGTTGTAGAACCCGTTTGTCTATGAATGAGTTTCACCAAAATTTGTCCTTCTGTACGGGTCAGTTTTTTCAATTCTTCAGAGAACTCGTCTTCAATATACTTTTGGATTTTTTTAGTGTATTTTTTTCGTTTTGACTTCCTTCTTATCTTAGTGATACTGTCATTGAGTTCAACAAGCCGTTCAGCTGCTAATTTAGCGTACGGGTACACTTTATGTGTTTTTCGTCTTAAAATATAATACCGTAGTTTTTCTTTATAGGTAGGAAACTTTAATCTTCCGAAAAGATATACTTCATCTAAAGCAATAAAGCTTTGAAAAATCGAATCTCCCTCAACTATGATAAGTTTTTCGAAAAGTGAATCTATAGGTTGCTCTTCTACTTGGGCAATTCCATAAAATCCGATTAAACTTAAAATAAGACATCCTATTCTTTTCATTATGCTATACTATGAGTAAAAACTTTGCCAAAATTAACGATAAAAAACTAGGGTTATTATTAAATAATAGTGAATATTACTAACTTAGAACCATAAATAAATTTAAATGGCAAATAAAAAGATACTTACCAAAAAATCACTTGATTTTTTAGAAAAATACTTGAACAATGCTGCTCCTACAGGATATGAGTGGGAAGGGCAAAAAATATGGATGAACTATTTAAAACCGTATGTTGATACGTTCATAACTGACACCTATGGTACTGCAGTGGGCGTGATAAACCCCGATGCTAAATTCAAGGTGGTCATTGAAGGGCATTCAGATGAAATTTCTTGGTATGTAAACTACATTTCAGATAATGGTTTATTATATGTAATTAGAAATGGTGGAAGCGACCATCAAATTGCACCTTCAAAATGGGTGAACATACATACCAAAAAAGGTATTGTAAAAGGCATATTCGGCTGGCCAGCTATTCATACAAGAAGCAAATCTAAAGAAGAACCACCAAAACTTGATAATATTTGTATTGATATTGGGGCAAAAGATAAGAAAGAAGTAGAAAAAATGGGAGTTCATGTAGGTTGCGTGATAACCTATCCTGATGAATTTCAGATACTTAACAAAGATAAATTTGTTTGTAGAGCTATTGACAATCGCGCAGGCGGATTTATGATAGCCGAAGTTGCAAGACTTTTACACGAGAATAAGAAGAAGCTACCTTTTGGTCTTTATATTACGAATTCGGTACAAGAGGAAATTGGTCTTCGTGGAGCGGAAATGATTACACAAACCATCAAACCCAATGTGGCTATTGTTACTGATGTCTGTCATGACACCACTACCCCAATGATCGACAAGAAAGTTCAAGGTCATACTGAAATTGGAGCAGGACCTGTAATTTCATATGCTCCGGCAGTACAGAACAAATTACGAGAACGGATTATTGAAACTGCCGAAGCTCAAAAGATTCCATTTCAACGCATGGCTGCCTCAAGGTCTACAGGAACAGATACTGATGCTTTTGCCTATAGCAATGGCGGTGTAGCATCGGCATTGATTTCTTTGCCATTGCGTTATATGCATACCACTGTAGAAACCATTCATAAAAATGATGTTGAGAATGTTATTCGATTAATATATGAAACACTTTTAAATATAAAAGACGGAGAAACATTTAGTTACTTCGAGTAGACAATATGAACTCGTCTTGAGTTTTTGTTTGGAACCGAGCCCGCCTGCCATGCCTACGGCAGGTAAACCGGACAGGCGCAGGAAACAAAAACTCAAGACGAGTTCTATCTATGAATAATTATTCAACCATCATAAAAGCCATTCAAGAAAAGCTATAACTCTTGAATAAAAGCTTCTGGATTATTAAAACTATATGTTTTTTGCTCTCCTTTTGACATGTTTTTAACTACAAACGAATTATTGGCCAATTCTTGTTCTCCAATCAAAATCACATAAGGCACATTACGATTATTAGCATATTTCATTTGTTTCTGCATTTTAGCAGATGAAGGGTACAGATCAGCTTTCACACCAGATTGACGTAATTTTGTTACTAGTTGTAAAGCCGCTAAGGCTTCTTTATCTCCAAAATTTACACAAAGAACTTCTAAAGATCGATCCACTGCTTCTGGAAAAAGACCCAACTCCTGTAATACTAAGTAAATACGATCTAACCCAAAAGAAATACCAACACCGCTTACATCTTTTAAACCAAAAATTCCCGTTAGATCATCATAACGGCCACCACCACCTATAGAACCCATTTGTACACCTTCGGGGGCAGCAACTTCAAAAATAGCCCCTGTATAATAGTTGAGTCCACGAGCCAGGGTTACGTCTATAGATAATTTTGCGGACTGTAGGCCCATTTGTTCTATAGTACTTATAATAAATTTCAATTCTTCAACACCTTTACTTCCTATTTCAGATGATGCTAAAAGTGGTTCAAGAGCAGCTAATTGCTCTATATTACTCCCTCTTAAAGAAAATAAAGGGCTAGCTTTTTCAATGGATGTCTCAGAAATTCCTTTTTCGAGCATTTCTTTCTTCACACCTTCTTCTCCAATTTTATCTAGCTTATCAAGGGCTACGGTAAAATTGACAAGATTGTTTTGTATGCCTGCAACTTCGGCAATACTTGCCAATATTTTTCGATTGTTCAATTTAATATTTACACCTTCTAACTTCAACTCTGTAAAAACAGCATCATATAATTGTACCAATTCTACTTCTTGTAATAGCGAAGTAGAACCAACTACATCAGCATCACATTGGTAAAACTCCCTAAAACGACCTTTTTGAGGTCTATCGGCACGCCAAACCGGTTGAATTTGGTACCGTTTAAAAGGAAAATCAATTTCATTTTGATGCATCACAACATAGCGTGCAAAAGGTACCGTTAGGTCATAACGTAATGCTTTTTCTGATATTTTTGGGGTCAATGAGCTTGACCTTTTAGAACTATACGTAACATCATCTACCTTACTGATAAAATCTCCTGAATTCAATATTTTAAATATCAAACGGTCACCTTCATCACCATACTTCCCCATTAAAGTATCTGAATTCTCAAAAGAAGGAGTTTCAATCGGCTGAAAACCAAAAATTTGAAAATGTTTTTTTACAATAGAAAAAATGTAGCTCCGCTTTGCTACTTCTGATGGAGAAAAATCTCGGGTACCCTTTGGTATAGATGGTTTTTGTGCCATTTGATGTTTTAATTCTAATACAAATATAAATGTTTGCCTGGTGTTGGCAATACAACAGTGCTTTTGATAAAAGTAAAAGTATGGGGCTATAGATTACGGCTTGCGCTTTCAAACCCTTCGACAAGTTGGACAACTCCCTTCGGTCGAAGGGGAGAACCATTATTCTACTGCCATTTATTTTTTACATGATTATGTTGAGAAAGAAAATATTTTTTGTTAGCTAGTGTTAAGTCAAGCGTGAGACTTTGTATAAGTCACAGTTGTTTTTTTGAATTTTACGAAATGAGAAAAAGTAATAATAGCCGTAGCTACTTGCGTCTTTTTATCGTGAGTAAAAACAAAAAAGAACAAGACTCGGTGCGAAGTCTCACACTTGACTTGACACTAGGGAGTTTCTATCATTGATTCGAACCATTTATAAAGATCGCCTTTCGTAATTGAAGCCCCTTGTTTAATTAAATCAAATTTATCAACACTTTTATCATCAGTATAGGCTTTTGCCGCCGTTAAATACTCTACATAATCAGATTGCCAGTTTTTCTTGAACCAATTAAAACCAATACTTGTAGTCAAATCAATATCTGGGTTCATTACTTTAACCGAGATCAACTTCATTTCTTTTTCAGTGCAGTGAAATAAATGCATATGTTTCGCCGAAATATTCTCTAGATAGGTAACTTTGGTCAATACGCCTTCCCAAATCAAATCGCTAAAAATATCCAATTCCTCTTCAGCGACCTCATGTTTTTCTTTTTTCAAAGTACCCCATTCGTCAACTGTGATAGATTGAGTAGCCAAAAAATTAATAAATTCTGGGTGAAGTTCTTCTAATTGTTGTTTTGTTAACCTTGTATATTTCATCTGTGCTGTCTATTTGGTTTTTAAGGTCAGATGTAATTCGCCATTAAACTTCGATTTAACTGTATAATTTGGTTCATTCATGATGGGGAAATAAAAAGGCTACACGAATTGCGTAGCCTTTTAAGTATCAATATTTGTTTGCTATTATTTATCTCCAACTACTTCAAAAGAGAAATCAACAACAACATCTCTATGCAATCGAATTTGGGCATTAGATGTACCTGTTCTTTTAATGGTACCACCTAGAATGCTAATAAACTTCTTATCGATTTCATGACCCTGCTTTTCTAATGCAGCAGCTAAATCAATATTACCAACTGATCCGAATAATTTATCACCAGCTCCTGTTTTTGCAGAAATCTTTAATTCAAGACCTTTAAGTGCTTCTGCTGTTTTGTTTGCAGCATCAACAACTTTTTTCTCTTTATGGGCTCTTTGCTTCAGATTTTCAGCTAAAACTTTCTTTGCAGAAGGAGTTGCCATAGCAGCTAAGCCCTGTGGTATAAGATAGTTTCTACCATAACCGTTTTTAACATTAACCAAATCGTCTTTAAAACCTAGGTTTTGTACGTCTTCTTTTAATATAAGTTCCATGGTTTAGTTTCTTTTATTTTAATAAATCGCCAACATAGGGCATTAAAGCAATATGACGTGCGCGTTTTACCGCTTGGGCCACTTTTCTTTGATATTTTAAAGAAGTACCGGTAAGTCTTCTAGGAAGTAATTTACCTTGTTCGTTAACCAATTTCATCAAGAAATCAGGATCTTTATAATCGATGTACTTGATTCCTGATTTTTTGAAACGGCAATACTTCTTTTTTGTGTTGGTTTCAATGTTAAGAGGAGTCAGATATCTGATTTCCCCATCTTTTTTACCTTTTGCTTGTTGTTCTATTGATGCCATAGTACTTACGCTTTAGTTTTTAATCTTGTTCTTCTTTTCTCTGCCCACTTTATGGCGTGCTTATCTAGTTTTACCGTTAAAAAACGCATAATACGTTCGTCTCTTGTAAATTCTTGCTCATAAGGAGTAAGGACCTCCCCAGAGTCGGTAAATTCGAACAAGTGGTAAAAACCACTCTTCTTGTGTTGTATGGCATAGGCTAATTTCTTTAGCCCCCAATTTTCTTTGGCTACCATTTTGGCACCATTCTTAATTAAGAAATCTTCAAATTTCTTAACTGTTTCCGCTATCTGATCTTCAGAAAGCACGGGATTCATGATGAAAACAGTTTCGTAATGATTCATATTATATTTGTTTAAAATGTGTGCAAAAATAATAATATTTACGAGACCCCACAAGAAAACGGAAAAATCTTCGTTATAACAACAATGAATCACAAATTGAACTTAACCTAAATCTTAACCTATATCTTAAAATGGTCATTACCAATTACACAAGATACCATGCAATGTTTACAACTTTTGTTGTAGTTAAGCATGTTTTTTCAGTAATTTGTCGATGATTTAACCCCACAAATCAACCTTTATGAAATTACGTAGTATTATCGTAGACGATTCATCTATGCAAAGAATGGCAGTTGCTAAGTTGGTAAACAACCACCCTAACCTTGCTATGGTGGCTGAATACAGCAACGCAATTGAGGCGAAAAATGGCATTAAAAATAATGAGATCGATTTGATCTTTCTTGATGTTGAAATGCCTATTATTAGCGGATTCGACCTACTCGAGTCTCTAGAAAACAGCCCTCAGGTAATTTTAATTACCGGAAAACCTGATTATGCCCTTAAAGCATTTGACTATGATGTAACAGATTATTTACACAAGCCAATTACCATGGCCCGTTTTGATGCATCTGTTAAAAGAGCCGTAGTCAAATATGAACAAGCCAATAGAGTTAATGAAGACGAAGAACATATCTTCGTGAAAAGTAACCTGAAGAAAAGAAAAGTTATTTTAAATGATATTAAGTGGATAGAAGCCCTTGGTGACTATATAAAATTAGTTACTGACGAAGCCAATATCGTAATTTTATCAACAATGAAATCTTTTGAAAAGCAATTACCAGAAGAGAAATTTCTACGTATTCACAAATCTTATATTGTGAATTTAGAGAAAGTTGAAAAATTCAATAGTAAAAATGTTGAAGTTAGCGGAAGATCAATTCCGTTGAGTAGAAACAAAAAGATTGAATTGGCAGAAGCTTTGAGCAACGTCTAAGAAAAGTCAATAACTTATTAACAACCGTTATATCTTCATTGATGTAACGGTTTTTTTATGGTTGATGGAGAAAAAAATTCCTAAACCCATAAACAAATAAACTTTTTCACCTTATATATGGTCTACATTATAAATAACTCGTACGCTCCGGTACTGTGAAATAGAATTAAAAGACTTCTCAATTCTTCGAATCCTGTTTTTTGTTTTTAATAATGACTGATTCGGGGTGATTTTTACAATAACATTTTTTAAATATTGATTGCGTATACGTGCCACAGGAGGATATTCTGGCCCTAACACTCCTGATAAAAAAATATTTCGAAGCGATTTTGTAAACCATTCGGCAGCTTCGTTCAGGGTATTGTAATCTTTATGCTTGAATGTGATTTTTATAATACGGTTTTTAGGCGGGTATTTATATTGTTCACGATCATACAATTGTTCTTTGAACATTTTATCATAATCATGGGTTGAAACCTGTTTTAGGATTTGATGGTACGGATTATAACTTTGAATAATCACTTTTCCTCTTTTCTTGGTACGCCCTGCCCTGCCCGCAACTTGAGTCAATAACTGAAAACTACGTTCATGCGCTCTATAATCAGGAAAGTTTAGAAGAGAATCAGCATTCATAATACCTACCAAGTTTACATTTCTGAAATCAAGCCCTTTGGTCAACATTTGTGTACCTACAAGAATATCTAATTCTTGTTGTTCAAAAGCAGTAATAATACGTTCGTATCCATGTTTTCCACGCGTAGTATCTAAATCCATTCTGCCAACCTTAGCATCAGGAAATAATGTATGCAACTCTTGCTCAACCTGTTCCGTACCAAAACCTTTGGTATCTAATGTTTGGCTACCACAAGCTTGACAACTTTCTTGTAAAGCCATGTAATGACTACAATAATGGCAGCGCAATTGTTTTTTATACTGATGATAGGTAAGACTAACATCACAATTAGGGCATTGGGGTGAATATCCGCATGTGGTACATTCTACTATAGGTGCATAACCTCTCCGGTTCTGAAATAATATGACTTGTTCACCTACATCTAAGGTTTCTGTAATCTCTTCAAGCAAACGTTCAGAAAAATGACCTTTCATTCTTTTTTTTCGCGTCTGCTCCTTAATATCGACCAATTCAATATCTGGCATCAAAACATTACCATAACGTCTTTCAATACTAGCAAAACCATATTTTTGGGTCTTCGCATTATGGTAACTTTCGATACTTGGTGTTGCCGAACCTAATAAAATATTGCTCTCATGTAAATTGGCCAGAACAATTGCGGCATCACGTGCATGATATCTAGGTGCTGGGTCAAATTGTTTGAAAGAACCTTCATGCTCTTCATCTACGATAATCAATCCTAAATTAGAAAATGGTAAGAATAATGCAGAACGCGCCCCAATAACAATTTGGGCCTTTGGTTTTTTAGAGACAATATTGTTCCATACTTCTACCCTTTCTTGTACACTATATTTAGAATGGTATACTGAAACTTTTTCTCCAAAATATACTTGTAATCTAGAGATTAACTGCGTAGTCAAAGCAATTTCAGGCAATAAATAAAGTGCTTCTTTTCCTGTAGTAATACATTCTTCTATTAATTTAACATATACTTCGGTCTTACCAGAGGAAGTAACCCCTTTCAATAGCGTAACTTTCTTATTATCAAATGATTGTTTTATATCATTTAAAGCTTTTTCTTGATGTTTATTAAGTGGTTTTAAACTAGAATTTTTACCATCACTTTCATAGTTCACCCTATCTGTTTGTATACGATATTCTTCTAAAATATCTTTATCAATTAATGTCTTGATAACTGCTTTTGACCCTCCGCTTGCCGTTTCTAGATCTGATGTTTTAATTGGTTTTTTATCAGTTGCCCGAAGTTGAAATAACGAAAGTATGACTTGACTTTGCTTAGGTGCCCTGCTCAATGATTCTAATAAAGATTCCAATTTTTCTTCGGATTGATATGCATCCCCCAACTTTACATATCGCACCAATTTAGGCTTGTACTGCTCGTATACTTCCTCTTTAATGATAATTATATTTTTCTTCAGCAATCGATCTAATATGGGTAAGATGTTTTTTCGGTCTACAATTGCAGCAACTTCATGGACTTTTAAGATAGACTGATGTTGTAAAGCCTCAAAAACTAGAAATTCATCATCTTTCAATTCTTTTTCGTCAATTTCTGCACTATTATTTCTTAAAATCAATGTTTCACTTTCTAACAAAAAAGCACTAGGTATAGCACTGCGAAACACCTCGCCAATAGTACACATATAATAATTAGCAATCCATTGCCAATGTTTTAATTGTATCTTATTAACTACAGAATGTTCATCTAATATCTGATGAATTTCTTTGGCTTCGTATACTTCAGGAGGAGTTGTATGCACTTCATGAACAAGTGCCGTGTAAATTTTAGTCTTACCAAAAGGGACAGCAACACGCATGCCGGGTTGCAAAAAATCAGCTTCAGACTTAGAAATACGATACGTAAAAAGCTTCTCTAAGGGAATAGGTAGTATTACATTAATGAAGTATTGCATAATTGATTTTAACCATCAACTCTTATCCACGTTTGCGTTCTGTATAAAAACGCCAAATAGCCTCGCACCTTTAATTCATTTGAATTATCAGGATTCAGCCATATTTTAAAACGAAAGGTCATCGCCTGCTCTGGGTCAAATAAAAACTTTCCTTTCCACTCGTCATCCTTGTTCTTTTTACCGGCTTTAATTATGGTTATACCCACTACAGACTTATTCTTTAGATCACCGTCGCATTTTACACATAATAAATTTTCCTTACCTGGTTCTACAATTTTAGAAATCTCACCATACATTAATCCGTCTTTTTCATAGATATTAATAATCCCTTTGGGATTTCCTGTGCGATCATCAATTGTTTCCCACTTTCCAAAGATACTTTGAGATTGTCCAATATTCGAAAATAATAGTATTATTATAATAAGGAGGAACTTATATATTATCATTTATTTTTGATGTTTTTCTTGAGTTGGTTCAGTGTGGCATTCAATTCAAAACCAAGTAGCAATATATTTGAATTCAACCATATATACACCATTAATATTAGCAATCCACCTAAAGCTCCATATAATTCATTATAACGTGCAAATTTTTCAACATATACCCCAAAAAGGTATGAAGTCAACAAAAACAATAAGGCTGTCATTAGAGCGCCAGCAGAAAAAAATCGTGCTTGCTTGCCCTCTCTTGTTCCAAAATAATACAAAATAGCAGTAGTGAAATAAGATAATAACATAAAAAAGAGCACTTTAGCTATTTGAACTCCCATTACCTCGCCTTCTTCCAAAACTACACCTCCAGTTCGTGCGGCAAAATCAGTTAAATATCCTAAAATATAAAACTGAAAATATATAAATACTACAAAGCCCAGTATTATGAGTATAGATAAGATAAGGCCCACCAATAATGCATAGGCGTACTGTTTGAAAAAATTACGGGTAAGCTTTACATGGTACGATGTTTCAAAACCAGCAAAAATAGCATTGACACCATTTGCCATTAAGAAAATGGATATTAAAAAAGAGGATGATAACAGTCCGCCACGTTTTTGGTCTTTAATCTGCTGGTAAATACCTTCAAAATAATCACCTGTTGCCGAAGGAAGAAATGATTCTAAAAATGATAAAAATTCGCTATCAAAATTGGTGTTTTCCAAACTTACATATGAAATCAAAAAGGGTACTAAAGTCACCATAAAAATCAACAATGGAAATAGCGCCATAAAAAGGCTAAAAGCAATAGAACTGGCTCTTGTAGACAATGCGCCTTCAACAACACCCAGAATATACATTTCAATAAGGTCGTAGAGCGATAAGCCTTCGAAACCAGGCAGCCTAATATTTTTAAGTAATACGGCCAGTTTATTGACAATAGGTATTTTAGCTATTTTCTTCTCAATCTCTACCGACATTTACATTGCTTTAAGACTTAGGTCCATATTATATACTGAGTGTGTCAATGCCCCTGAAGAAATATAATCTACACCACATTCAGCATAATTTCTGATGGTCTTCCCATTGATTCCGCCCGAAGATTCTGTTAAACATTTATCACCTATCATTTCAACAGCCTTGCGCGTATCTTCATAATTGAAATTATCTATGAGAATACGGTAAACCCCATCAGATTGAAGAATTTCTTGTATTTCTTGAAGATTACGAGCTTCTACTATAATTTTTAAATCTCTATTCGTATTATTCAAGTATTGTTGCGTTTTTTCTATCGCTTTGGTCAGTCCGCCAGCAAAATCAATATGGTTATCCTTGAGCATGATCATATCATATAATGCAAATCTATGATTTTCACCCCCTCCTATTTTCACCCCCCATTTTTCTAATGCGCGAATGCCCGGTGTGGTTTTCCGGGTATCTAAAATTTTGGTATTTGTGCCATCTAGCAAATCAACAAAAGATTTCGTTTTTGTCGCTATGGCACTCATGCGTCGTTGCATGGCGTTCAATACCAAACGTTCAGCTTTAAGAATATTTTGGGAACTTCCTTCTACATAAAAAACAATGTCCCCATATTTTACAGGTGAGCCATCTTGAATCAAAACATCTATTTTTAGATCAGGATCAACGTAGGCAAATATCTGTTTCGCAAAATCAATACCTGCAATTATACCCTCATCCTTCACCAAAAGTTTAGCCTTACCCTTTGCTGTAGGTGGAATACATGCTAGTGAACTATGATCGCCATCGCCGACATCTTCGCGAATGGCATTCGCTATTATTAAATCTATTTCTTTTTGAAACTGGTCTACAGTAATCATGTATTCATTTTTGCTTTGTGCTAAATTAATAAATAGTTATCAACCTGAGTTCGATTAATATCAATCTCACAGTCAGTAAATTACGATCAATTCAAAACCTAATTCCCAGA
>QILY01000039.1 GCA_003232155.1 Maribacter sp. | reverse complement strand
ATTTTTCTTTAACCCTGTCTGCCGACAGGCAGGCGTAAAGAACGTAATGGTATCGCTAAGTTCGCAAGTTTTAATTTGTACTGATTTGTGCCTCTTTTCTCTTCTCTCTTTTTATTCAAAATTCAACATTTTTCAACCCACCTAAATCAACATAGAGCCAAACTTTAATACACTTTTAACCCTTTAAAAAACAAAGCTCATAAATAATATATTAATTTTAATACTAGTTATTAATAGTTTGGTCAATTAGTTCGTATTTTAAATTTTTTAACACACTTAAACGGAGCGGCTTCACATGCAGAATGGATAAAAGACATCAACGAAGTTCAGCATACAACGGTAAAACTAACACTTACCTACCCTGCTTCTACGGGACGTAATTTTCACGAACTGCTTCGTGTGGTAGATTCATTACAACTTACCGAAAATCATAAAGTGGCCTCCCCTGCCAACTGGGAAAACGGTCAAGATGTAGTAGTAAGTCCAGCTATATCAACTGCCGATGCTAAAGAAATGTTTACCAAGGGAGTTAAAGAGATCAAACCTTATTTACGCATGACCCCAGACCCTTCAGTATAAACCCTTCTTCTTTTAAGCTTTTATATATCCCTCTCAAATCTGCAGTTAATATCTTATCTTTCTACTTTCTTTAGCTAAAACACAGTTCCAAACACAAAAAAACTACTATGAAATCTTTTACGATTACAGAGATCAGCACCCTATTACAAGGCGAGTTGGTCGGAAGCACAACACAAAAAATTACTGGTCCTGAAGAACTTGAAAAAGCCGAAGCCCATCATATTACATTTATTGGAAGCAGTAAGTACATTTCAAAATGGAAGGATTCTAAAGCATCGGTAGCTATTGTAAATACTAACTTAGATATAGGACCCGAAGAAAACCGAGCTTTAATAAAAGTGAAAAATGCAGACCTAGCCATGGCAAGAGTATTGGAAATTTTTGCTCCTGAACCCCCAGTTTTTGATATAGACATTCACCCTACTGCCGTAGTACATAAAACCGCTATGATCGGTAATAGCTGCAAAATTGGCGCTAATTGTTATGTGGGTAAAAATGTGAGTTTAGGCGATGGAGTTGTTCTATACCCCAACGTAACCATTTTGGATGAGACCAGTATTGGAAAAAATTCTACAATCTGGCCAGGTACCGTGATTCGTGAACGTTGCGAAATTGGTGCATACTGTATTTTTCACAACAATGTAAGTATTGGCGCTGATGGTTTTGGGTATCGGCCAAGTGATGATGGTAGGGGATTGGTTAAAATTCCACAAATCGGTACTGTGATTATTGGTAATGATGTTGAGATTGGTGCTAACTCTTGTGTTGACCGCGGTAAGTTCAGTGCCACTATTATTGGTGATAATTGTAAAATAGACAATCAAGTTCAAATTGCACACAATTGTATTATGGGGCGTTCATGCATTATGGCAGGTCATAGCGGTTTGGCAGGTTCGGTAACTTTAGGTGATGGGGTTATCATTGGGGGCAGTGCATCTATAAAAGACCATACTACCATTCATTCTGGTGTCACCGTGGGTGCCGGGTCTGGAGTAGTTGGTGATATACCGGCAGGAAAGACCTATTTAGGTTACCCTGCGCAAGAATCGCGAAACATGCTAAAACAATGGGTGATGATGCGAAAGTTAGCGAGGCAGTAATTGAACTCATCTTGAGTTCAGTGTATTTATAAAATATTCTGTAACAAATATTAATAGAATACGTCATATTCAAAACCATTAAAACCAATACAATATATGAGCACATTAAAAATCAGTAATCTTAACAAAACTTATCCTAATGGTGTAATAGCTTTAGACGATGTTACCATAGAAATTGAAAATGGTATGTTTGGACTTTTAGGCCCTAACGGAGCTGGTAAATCTTCGCTAATGCGAACATTGGCTACATTACAAGAAGCTGATAGCGGCACTGCATTTTTAGATGACTTAAATATATTGCAACAACCTGTAGAGTTACGCGAAGTATTAGGGTATTTACCTCAAGAGTTCGGGGTATACCCAAGAATAACAGCTTCACAGCTTTTAGATCACATGGCAATTTTAAAAGGGATTACCAAATCTTCAGAACGTAAAGAAATCGTAAAATACCTTTTAGACAAGGTCAACCTATATGACAAACGCAACAAAAGTGTAAAAGGTTTTTCAGGTGGTATGAAACAACGGGTAGGTATTGCCCAAGCTCTTATTGGTAATCCGCAATTGATTATCGTTGATGAGCCTACAGCTGGTCTAGACCCTGGTGAACGTAATCGTTTTTATAATCTTTTGGCTGATGTGGGTAAAGAAGTAATTGTTATTCTTTCTACACATATTGTTGATGATGTTCGCGAGCTATGTACCCAAATGGCCATTATGAATTTAGGTAAAATTGTATATCAAGGAGCTCCTCAAAATGCTATTGACGAACTACAGGGCAAAGTATATCAGCGCATTGTAAGTCGCGAAGAATTGCAGGACTATGCTTCTGAATACTCCATTATATCCAACAAAATGGTAAGTGGCCAACCTTTGATACACATATTTAGTGATACCGACCCAAGTAATGGTTTTGAGCCAGTAAAACCTAATTTAGAAGATGTGTTCTTCTCAAAAATAAACACATCTAACGTATTAGTTTAACTGCTGAACCAAAACACTATGTTTAAAAATTTCTTTTTATCGGAATTACGATATACCCTAAAACAACCAATGGTATATATCTTTTTAGGGATAATCAGCCTATTGGTATTTTTTGCAGTAATAAGCGACAATGTTTCTATTGGAGGCTCAGTAGGAAATGTTATGCGCAATGCACCACATATCATAACTATTTACACTACAGTTCTTACTGTTTTTGGGCTTTTAATTGCAACTGCATTTTATAATAATGCAGCTTTGCGGGATCATAACAATAATTTTAATGAAATTCTGTTCAGCACACCGTTAAGTAAGCCCGGTTACTTTTTTGGGCGGTTTTTAGGAGCTTTATTAATGGCTACAGTTCCTATGTTGGGTGTTTTTATAGGTGTTTTTATTGGCACTTTTTTAGCTCCTATTTTCGGATGGATAGATGCAGAAAGGTATGGACCGTTTTTTCTTGAAACTTTTATCAATAATTATTTTCTGTTCATTTTACCTAATATGTTTATTGCAGGAAGTATTATTTATGCATTAGCCAATAGGTTCAAAAGTACTGTTATTTCTTTTGTCGGCGCAATGATCTTTATTGTAGGTTATATTGTTTCAGGCACTTTACTTTCTGATATAGATAATGAAACCATAGCAGCTTTAACCGACCCTTTTGGTGTTCGTGCTTATAGTGTTTACTCCAAATACTTTACCCCGGCAGAAAGAAATATGTTAAGTCCTGGTTTTGATGGATTACTCTTATGGAACAGATTGTTATGGATAGGTGTTGGTCTGATATTTTTATTACTTTCTTATTTCACTTTTTCTTTCCGTGAGAAAAACAAAAAAGTGAAAGCAGGTAATATTGAGGAGTTTAAAGATAATAACACTTTCAAATTACCTGTATTAAATACAGCATTTGGTAGGGCTACTGAATGGTTGCAATTTAAGAGTTTCTTTAAAATCAATTTCCTGAGCATTATTAAAAGTGTGACCTTTAAAATTTTATTTGCTTTTAGTGCCATTATACTAATAGCAAATTTAGCGGGCGGTTATGAATATTTTGGTTTACAATCTTACCCAGTTACCTACAAAATAATTGATACTGTATCTGGCGCATCCGGTATTTTTATTGTTATCATTTTAGTTTTCTTTAGTGGGGAATTAATTTGGCGGGATAGAGATAATAAAATCAATGAAGTAGTAGATGCAACACCACATACTTCATTTGTCTCTTTAATTGCTAAAGCTCTTTCTTTAGTTACCGTAACTACAATTTTATATTTCTTTTTTATCATTTGTGGGGTTTTATATCAATTGGGTAACGGTTTCACAGCTATTGATCTTAGTGTTTATATTAAAGATTTTTTCATGAATGATTTTGTGGTATATCTTACATGGAGTGGTCTCATGATTTTGGTTCAAGTATTGGTAAACAATAAATACATCGGATATTTTGTATCTATATTACTCATTTTTGTGTGGGATATTGGTTTGCTCATAGCAGACATACAAAGTAATATGCTATCAATAGGCGGTGGGCCTTCAACATCATATTCTGATATGAACGGTTTTGGACCAGGCCTTACAGGATCTTTATGGTTCAATGGGTATTGGATGTTGTTCGGGATAATTTCTTTATTGATTGCAGGAGCTTTATCTAATCGCGGAATGGGAAATTCATTGGCCAAAAGATTCAAGATTGCAAAAAAACAAATTCCTAATAGCTACAAAGTAGTATTGGCCGCTACCGTTATAATATTTAGTGCTCTTGCCGGTTATGTGTATTATAATACCCAAGTTCTGAATCCCTACAGAACAGGAGATGAACTTGAAGAATTATCTGCGGAGTATGAAAAGAAATATAAAAAGTATGAAAACGCAACCCATCCTAAAATAACAGATGCCAAGTATTTTGTTGATATATTTCCTAATAAACGTGATGTATATGCCAAAACTGAACTACAGTTGGTAAATAAGAGTACTGAAGCTATAGATTCTCTGCACTTTAATATTGATAGAGATTGGAATCCGAAGTTCAAAATTCCGAATGCCACTTTATCATTTGAAGATAAAGAACTGGGATATCTTATTTATACACTTAAAGATGCCATGCAGCCTGGTGATACTATGCAAGTGGAAATAAAAACAGAATACATTACCAAAGGGTTTAAAAATAATAGGGGAAATACCAACATTGTAAAAAATGGTACATTTCTCAACAATTTTGAAATACTACCTTCAATGGGCTACTCAGAAGGGCGAGAAATTAGCGGTAAGAATGACCGTAAAAAATATGATCTACCCCCTAAAAAAAGAATGCCTGCCCTAGAAGCCAATTGTTCTGACAATTGTATGGCGAATTACTTAACCAATGGAACTTCTGATTATATAAATATTGAGTCTATAGTATCAACTTCGAGCGACCAAATTGCAGTTGCACCGGGGTCATTAATTAAGAAATGGGAGAAAGATGGCCGTAATTACTTCAACTATAAACTAGATACACCATCACAGCACTTTTACTCATTTATATCAGCAAAATTTGAAGTCGCCAAAAGAGAATGGAACGGTGTTGATATAGAAGTTTATTATGATCGGCAACATGGGGTTAATGTAGAGAATATGATTGATGCCGTTGAGCGCTCACTGATTTATTATTCTGAAAATTTTGGGCCTTATATGCACAAACAATGTCGAATTATTGAGTTTCCAAGGTATGCTTCATTTGCCCAAGCATTTCCGGGTACTATGCCCTATTCTGAAGCTATCGGTTTTATTATCAACCTTGAAGATGAAACTGAAAATAATGTGGTTGATGCCGTAATCGCACATGAAATGGCGCACCAATGGTGGGCGCACCAAGTAGTTGGTGCCAATATGCAAGGCGGCACATTACTTAGTGAAAGTTTTTCAGAATATTCTTCTTTAATGACCATGAAGAGCATTTCAAAAACTCCCATGAAAATGAGAGAATTTTTAAAATACGATCATGAACGGTATCTAAGAGGTCGAAGTGGTGAACTTGAAAAAGAACTACCTATATATAAAGTAGAAAACCAACAGTATATTCATTATGGCAAAGGAAGTGTAATTCTTTATGCCTTACAAGATTATATAGGAGAAGACAGTGTAAATATAGCTATGAAAAGTTTCTTAGAAGAGTTTAGATATAAAGCACCTCCCTACCCTACTTCGCTTGACTTTATTCGTCATTTAGAACCTAGAGTGCCCGATTCTTTGAATTATTTGATCAAAGACTGGATAAAGGAAATTACTTTATATGACAATAGGTTGAAAGAAGCCTCTTTCAAAAAATTGGATAATGGAAAATATGAAGTCTCCATGAGTATTGAAGCATACAAAATGAAAGCGGATAGTTTAGGAAACGAAAATAAAACTGCTATAGATGATTGGATAGATATTGGTGTTTTCGCAGATAGCGATGAAAAGGAACTGATTTATGAAAAAAGGGTCAGAATAGATCAAGAAAAAATGGATTTCACCTTTCAAGTAGACTCGCTTCCAGTAAAAGCGGCTATAGATCCAAGGCGTATTTTAGTAGACCGCGTATATAAAGATAACGTTAGGGTTTTACAGGAAAAATAAATATAACATCCGAAAAATCACACATTTAAAGATTATATACTATATTTGCCCTTTAATAAATAATTTTTAATTTTTAGTATTATGAGTAAAGGAACAGTAAAATTCTTCAACGATTCCAAAGGTTATGGTTTCATCACTGAAGATGGTTCGAACGAAGATCATTTTGTACACATTTCTGGCTTAATCGATGAAGTTCGAGAAGGTGATGTTGTAGAATTTGAACTACAACAAGGTAAAAAAGGATTGAACGCCGTTAATGTGAAGGTAGTTGACTAGGTAAGGTATTAAACTTTTTTATAGTATAACCCTGACAGCTTTGTCAGGGTTTTTTTATACCTCATTTTAATAGAAAGTAAGAAATAAATTAACAATTTTTAGTTTTATTTAAGAATTTACGCAACCTTTGTAGTGTATTTGTATCTTTTGACAAACAACTATTAACTACCCCCCATCAACCTAAGAATAATATGCTTACTTTTTTTAGTATTCTATTTATAATGCTTATTGTGAATATTGTAATGTTGGTCTTAAGTATCGGAAGGTCAAAAAATCAACAATAAATCAGATAATGTAGGGTTTTTATCTGCTGAGTTGTTCTATTTATAAAGAAGATACTATATCTTCTCTATATATAAAACCAGTCCTGTTATGGCCTTTTTCGGAATCCTTATATTCTTAATTATAGTAAACCTTATCATGTTGATTATAAGCATGAGACGTGCTTCTTAGCTACTATTTTCGTTTTTTCTTTTATAAGAAACCAATAGCATACATACTGAAGATTCTCTGAACAGAAAACAAAAAAGAGTTCCTAAAAAGTCTAATTTTGTTCTTTCTGTCATTTCGAGCGGAATCAAGATGTTCAAGTTCTCGCCGCCGCTCGAAATGAAAGATAGGTTTGACTTTTAGGAACCCTCTTTGAATTGAAAAATGGTACTATTATTTAATCCCCATTAATTCTACATCGAAAATCAAAGTTGCATTTGGTGGAATTACTCCACCTGAACCTGCACTGCCGTATGCTAAATCTGAAGGAATTACAAAACGAGCCTTATCACCTATTTGTAATAATGAAATGCCTTCATCCCAACCTGCAATTACCTGACCAACACCTAATTGAAAATCAATAGGTTCATTACGCTTGTAAGATGAGTCAAAAACTTGCCCGCTTAATAAGGAACCTTCATAATGTACAGATACATTATTACCAGCTTCTGCCTTTGTACCATCACCTTTATTAATGATTTTGTAACGTAAACCTGATGCCGTTTCATCAAAACCAGCAGCTACTTTATCTAACTCGGTAGCTTGTTTTGCTTTTTCTTCAGCTAATCTCGATTCGCCTGAACCTTTGAAAGTATCAAAAGCTTCTAAAGCATTCCATGCTTCAGCTTCAGTTCCAATTCTAACAATCTCTAAACTCTCAATATCATCACCTTGAGCAACAGCATCAACTACATCTTGCCCATTTTCTACATGACCAAAAACGGTATGCTTATTATCTAACCAAGGTGTTGCTATATGCGTAATAAAAAACTGGCTTCCGTTTGTACCAGGACCAGCATTCGCCATAGACAGAACACCAGGAGCGGCATGCGTCAATTCTGGATGAAACTCATCATCAAACTTATAACCTGCATCACCAGTACCAGTACCTAAAGGGCATCCACCTTGAACCATAAAATCAGGAATCACCCTGTGAAATTTGAGTCCGTTATAATATGGCTCTCCTTTTGCTTTGACACTATTCTCTATTTTTCCTTCAGCTAGGGCAACAAAGTTACCTACCGTTCCGGGGGTTTTATCGTGTGTTAATTTTACTAGTATTTCTCCTTTTGAAGTATTGAATTTTGCGTAGATTCCGTCTTGCATTTCGCGCTTTTTTTAATGAGCGGCAAAGATAAGGAAAAGTTTGGGGTTTGAATTTTACTCCAAGAACTTAATCAAATCTCTTCCACCATACAAAACTCTTACAATTCTTACTTTGTCTTTAAGAATGCCGTAAAATATAATATGAGAAATATAAGGCAGACTATAGAGGGCTTTTTTTATATCATTTCTCTCTCTTCCGATAGCCGGGTTCTTGCTTAATTGTTCAAAGTGATTCTCTAGACCTATTAAGTAGTTGATTGCTTGCGCACTACCAAATTTATACTCCCCGAATTCAAAAATATCATTAATATCATTGCCAGCTTCTTCAGAAAGAACGTATTTATATTTCATACGGTTTTCTTGGATGCTATTATTTGGCTCATTGACAATTTACTGTCAGGACCATTCCATCCTTTTTCGATTTCCTTTCTTAGATCCTGAATGACCTTCTCTCTATAGATACCATGTAACCTTAAAGCGTCTCGAATTACTTCACTATTATTTTGATACTCTCCAGATGCAACTTGTTCGTTAATATATTCTTGCTGTTTTTTAGTAAAACTAATATTCATGTCCAATTCTATTTACACTCAAATATATTAAAAAATGTCCAAATGTGACATATTTGGACATTTTTGTCTAAAAATAATCATTTATTTTAATTTTAGAGAGCTAGAGAATGTTACACTTACTCTGTTCTTTTCCACTGAAACCGCCGATACTCGTCATAGACGAGCACTTACAATATGTCAAGATACGTCATACTGATTTCATATAATTCATTAATTTTTAAACAAACATTTTTTTGTAGGTAAATATATTTTATAGGTAAGTTTTTTTCAAGTTGTCCTAGATTATTTATGGCCTAAATAAAACTTCTTATCTGTATAAACAGTATTTGTTTTCCAGATTGGTTTTTTGAAGGTAAAAAAATTTGGGTTTTCAAGAAAGAAATTTGGGTTTTTTTTACCCCAATTATGCTCAAATTCTATTTCACCAAAGTCTGTAGTCCTAAAACCATACTTTGAGTAGTACCACTAACTCCATTGGTATATAATTTTGCTTGTTTTATGGTTATGCTTGTTCCTGCTTTTAGAAGATTTCTGTCTATTATTTCTTCACCTAGAACTGCATCTTTTTCTACTATTATATATTCTTTTTCATAAAAGGCATAATCATTTACATTCTTTACTAATAGCATATCTCTTTCTAAAATTAATTTTTTATTCATTATTTCTATATAAGGAGCAACATTGGTAACATCTTTCTTTTTTGTTCTCAAAACAAAATAAAGGAAACTTATAAAGCATAGAATAAGAAATATGATGGATAAGATTACAATTTCATATGTTTTCATAGGTTAATTAATGTTTTTTGTGCGAAATTATTGCTTTTCAATAAGTTCCATTTTAAATTCTTTTTCAATATACTTTGGCAGAAATAAATAGAAATTCTGTATTTTATCAGCGAAATGAAATAATACATATTCTTTACCGAAAACTTTCTTTGCTGTTTCTTTTTGGTTTTCGGAATCTACAATTTCTACAATTTTTTTGTGAGTTAATTCTTTGAAGTCAGCAAAAGATAAATTAGGATTTAATTTAAATAAATTAATTAGACTTTTATTCATTGTTTGGAGATGTTCTCCTTGCTGAAAAATATCGGAAGGAATTTTACCCTCATCTTGTAACTTTTGAAAATCAAAGTATCCAATTGAAACAATTCTATTTCCATTGTCATCCATATTAGCAGAATTGAATAATGTTACATCTTCCAAACTTTGTTTAAAGTCTAAAATTATTGTATTTTCAATAATATCAATTACAGTAAACTCAATTTCTCCAATAAGCAATGATTTTCTAATATCTGATTTTTCTATTTTGATATAATCATAGCCTTTCAAGAACCTACTATTAAACAACACTTTACCCTTCAAATCTTCTTTTTGCATATCTTCTTCTAAGTGTATACCAAAAGATGTATTTATAGTTCTCCTAGAATTCGAATATGACTTTCCGTTTTCGTATCCAGATGAAAAATTAGTGCCAATACCAGTAATACCACTACCTATTTTGATTGTAGCATCATTTAAACCTTTAATTTCATGACTTATAATTGTTAGCTTAAATAGTTCTGAATCTATATTATCAATATAAGTTGGGAAATATGAATAAAACTTTAAACTAAATTTTGAAAAATCCCCCTCTTCTATTTTTAATGTTGCGTTTTGTATTAATGTATCTAAACTATTGTTTAGCTGATTAGTTGTATATTCTTTTCTCAGCCATGGAAATCTATACGCTTTATCTAATTTTGAATAATATTTTTGTTTTTTGAAAGTATCAGAATTCATTTGGTATACAATTTTTTCGTATGATTCAATTAGTTCAATTTTTGTTGAGTCAATTTCTTGTCCAAAAAGAACGCTTGAAAAAGTTAAGAATAGAAGAGTGAGTGTTTTTTTCATTTTACGCTTTCAAATATTAATTTTTGTACTGCTTGAAGCCTATGGACAACGACGTTTGGTATAAGATTAGTTGCGTGGTTAAACATCAAATTTAACAAATAAAAGCCTGGTGGAAAACTGCGAGTATTTTCGTAAGTAGTCTAGAACTAGCAATTAATTTTATACGGCAACTGGCTTTATTTTTCGGTCATTAATTTTTTCAACTGTTCTTTTGCTCCTTCTCCTGGTCGATTAACAAATCCATTGATTAATTCTCTATTTGGATCATATATTAAATAATGAGGAATTGTTTTAATTCTTAATTTCTCAATAACTTTTGTAACATTTCCGTTTTCTACAAAGTAATTTTAGCTATTTGAGATTCCGTCCAATTCTATTGCCTTTTTCCAATTGTATAAGCTCATTTCTCTTATATCAAAACTTCCATTAAATTGTTCTATGAACTTTCAACTATTTCTCCGATGAAGAAACAACCCCATATTTATCAAACAAATACACCAAACTGGCCATGGCAGCGGCACCTAGTTCCAATTCTCTTCGATTAACGTGTTCGAAGGTATCGTTTTCGGCATGGTGATGGTCAAAATAACGTTGTGAATCTGGTCGTAGGCCAGCCAAAACCATTTCAGTATGTTTTAACGGATTGATATCAGCACCCGCATAACCTTTAACAAACATATGTATTGAATAGGGCTCGAACAAAGTAGCCCAACTTTTAACTTGTTGTAGGTTGGCATCCGAGGCATCGAAACTAAATCCCCTTGGGGTGAATCCGCCAGAATCACTTTCTAATCCAAAAACATGGTTCTCATTTTTATTTTTTGCTATTTCGGCATATTTGTTTCCGCCTCGCAACCCGTTTTCTTCATTCATAAAAAGTACGGCCCTGATAGTTCTTTTAGGCTTGTATCCGATGGCTTTCATAATTCGTAATACTTCCATACTTTGCACACAACCGGCACCATCGTCATGTGAACCATCACCTAAATCCCACGAATCTAAATGTCCGCCAACGACCATGATTTCATCAGGATGGGTACTTCCTTTAATTTCCCCGATAACATTGAAAGACTTTACATCATCAAACTGTTTACAATTCTGCTTAAAATAGAATTTAGTATCTGGAACCAACTTCAAAGTAGTACTTAAAAAATTAGCTCCGTTTGTACTTATGGCCGCTGCGGGAATTCGTTGGTCTAAAGGCGTATCACCATACTCCATACTACCTGCATGTGGGTAATCATCTTGACGTAAATTCATTGAACGGACAATAACGCCAATAGCGCCATATTTTCCTGCTTCGGCAGCACCGTTTCTCCTTTGGTCGACACTACCCGAATACGCCTCAAAAGTATTTATCAATGAAGGATCCATAGGTCTATTAAAAAATACTATTTTACCTTCGATCTTTTCGCGGCCCAATACCTTTAATTCTTCAAGACTCTTAACTTCTACTACATTGGCCTTTATACCTCTACTATCTGTAGGTACAGAACCACCCAAAGCGCATATGGGAACATTACTTGTAACACCGGGGGCTGTTTCTAAATAAGCAAATTCAGGAGTACCACGCACCCATTTAGGCACCATAACAGGCTGCAACCAAACGCTGTCAAGCCCCAAAGAATCCATTTGCATTTTTGTGTAATCAACTGCCTGTTGTGCTTGTATCGAACCTGATAACCTACCTCCTATTTGATTGGACAAATAATTAAGCCAACCATATGATTTTCCTTGGGTCAAAGCTGCGGTATAAATCTCTTTTAGCCGTTTTTCATCTTCAACCTGTGCAAAACTTTGTGATACAATAAATAATAGCAAAATATAGGCTCTCTTCATTATGATTCGTTTTCTAATTGATTTTTATAAGTTTCTAAATTAGCCTTTATTTTATCATTTAGCTCTGGTTCTTTTACATCTTTATATTTTTTCAACTCCTCTAACAAAATAGAGGCGACTATGACCCTAGCGGCTTTTTTATTATCTGCCGGAACAATATACCAAGGAGCATGTGGTTTTGATGTTTTATTTACAGCCTCTTCATAACATTTTTGGTATTCATCCCATAACTCCCTTTCTTTTAAATCCCCCGGAGAGAATTTCCAATTTTTTTCACGTAAGACCAATCGCCGTAACAATCGCTGACGTTGTTCTTCTTTGGACAGATGCAAAAAGAACTTGAACACTATTGTACCATTTTCCGCTATATGACGCTCAAAATTATTGATTTGCTCAAAGCGTTTGTTCCAAAATTCTTGATCAATATCCGCTACTGTATGTATACCAGGAATATTTTCCCCTAAAATATATTCAGGGTGCACTCTGGTCACCAATACATTTTCATAATGGGTACGATTGAACACACTAAATTTGCCTTTTGCAGGCAAGGCAATATAATGACGCCAGATATAATCATGCTTTAACTCAAGTTCAGTAGGCACTTTAAAACTATGTACCACAACCCCACGGGCGTTAAAATCTTTGAAAACCTCGCGAATAAGGCTGTCTTTACCAGCTGTATCTGTGCCTTGCAAGCATATAAGCACACTGTATTTGCCATGAGCGTATAGTTTATCTTGAAATTTACCTAGATCTTCACGTATAGTTTCCAAGTTTTTTTTTAATTCTTTATCAGAAGCGTTTAAATCTTGTGAAGTTGTACAATCTGACAGTTTTATGTCTTTAGTTACCTTATATGATGCTATATCTACTTTATTCATGCGTTCAATATAAAATATTTTATCGGTGAAATACAGATTATGTTAAAAAAAATGACCGTTTATCACCTATAAAAACCATTTCATCCAAAATAATGAAAATGGACAGCGTTCTATCGAAAAGATTATAGTTGAAAGTGCTGCAATTTATAACTTTGCTATTGTAATATACCCAAATTTTACAAACATAACATCTACTATTATGAAGACAATTTACGTTGTGCTGGCAGTAATTTCTTTTAGCTTATTTTCTTCTTTCAAGATAACAGAAGCTTGTGCATATGCCGAATCAAATATGGGCTATATAATGTCACAGACCCAAAAGGCTCTTGACCAAAATGACATCAATAAAGCACGATTCTTTACCTACAGAGCTATTAACGCCCTCGAGAAATCTAAAGAACAATTTAAAGATTGTGGCTGTGATTATGCTGCTGCTATTATAGATGAAAGCAACGAAAATCTTATAATGGCAACAAAAGTCAACTCTTTGAGCAGCGCTAAAATTCTTTTGAACAAATCATTAGAAAATACACTAGAAGGTATAGAAACTCTTGAAAAACATGAATCACATAATAATAGTAGATATGCGAGTAATATGTTGGCAATGAATACCAAAATAGTGGTTAAAGAAGAACTGGTTCTGAAAGCACCTGATAAAAAAACGCTATACACTATCGTTGACCGATCATTGATCAAATACGAAACATCACTTAATAAAATAGTCAATACCGTAAATTGTAAAGAAGCCCGTGCTTATGCCAATAAAATATATTCGCATTGCGAACAACAGCTTTTAATGCCAAATCTTACCGAAGGAAAAAAATACTACAATTTAAGAACCAAGGAAATCACAGCTAAAGCACTTAAAGCTATCGGTGATTGTGACAAGAAATAAATTACTTCGGAACAAAACCCATGATGAGGTATTAATACCAAGGTAAGCCTTGAGGTATTAAACCCTAAAATTTAAAATAAAACGGACAGGTTTTCAAATTTTGAACAGCCCGCATATAGGCAGACGTATTCTACTTGCTTGCAAATAATTTCACATCTTCTTCACTAACTTCTTTACCACCTAAAATAATTAAACGTTCTACAACGTTTCTTAATTCACGAATATTTCCGGTCCAATCATAACTCCTTAATAATTTGATGGCCTTATCAGTAAATATTTTGCTAGCTATGCCTTGTTCATTAGTTATTTTATGTGAAAAATATTCAATGAGTATAGGAATATCATCACGCCTATCGTTCAACGTAGGTACTTTTATTAAGATAACCGCCAACCTGTGATATAGATCCTCACGAAACTTACCATCTTCAATCTCCTTTTTCAAATCTTTATTGGTGGCCGCCAACACGCGAACATCTACCTTAATATCTTTATCGGTTCCCACTCTTGAAATCTTGCTTTCTTGCAAAACACGTAATACTTTAGCTTGGGCAGAAAGGCTCATATCACCAATCTCATCTAAAAAAATAGTACCCTTATTCGCCGTTTCAAATTTACCTGCCCTATCTTTTATAGCAGAAGTAAATGCACCTTTTACATGACCAAATAATTCGCTTTCAATCAATTCAGACGGAATAGCTGCACAATTCACCTCAATAAATGGAGCACTACTACGGGGACTTTTTTCATGAAGCCAATGAGCAACTAATTCTTTTCCGGTTCCGTTAGAACCCGTAATCAATACACGGGCATCAGTAGGCGCTACTTTTTCAATCATATCTTTGATAGCGTTTATTTCTTTACTATCACCTATCATTTCATAATTCTTACTCACTTTTTTCTTGAGAATTTTATTCTCAACAACCAATTTTTTACGATCAAGAGCATTACGAACGGTAGTCAACAGCCTATTCAGATCTGGCGGTTTAGAAATATAATCAAAAGCCCCGGACCGCATTGTATTTACAGCGGTATCTAAATCCCCATGGCCCGATATCATAATAAAAGGGATTTCAGGTTTTATTTTTCGCGTTGCTTCCAATACCTCAACACCATCCATTTTCGGCATTTTTATATCACAAAGCACTAGATCATAATCATTGTTTTTAATAGCTTCCAATCCTCTTAAACCATCTTCTGCCTCTTCTAAATGGTAGGTATCGCTTTCTTCGGAAAGAATTTTCACCAGTACCCTGCGAATGGCAGATTCATCTTCTATCACCAAAATTTTTGACATAATCTTATTTTTTAAATTCCTATTCGAAACCCTGTTCTAAAATACAAACTTGGTTCATCATTTAATGTAAAAATATCATTTCTATCATCATCTCTTAAAACACTACTTTGAAACAAGGTATGTCCTCCATAGATGTATACTGACATTTCTTTTGTAAAGTTATATTGATACCCAAGAGTAACCAATGCTGCAGCAGAAGAAATAGAAGATGCCAAATCAGTACCGGAAAGAAGCACATTATTTTGGAGATTTACAAAATAGCCATCTAATATAAATTCTAGCTGTATTGTGCTTTTCTTTTTAGGCTCAAATCGTATAGCGGTTTTAGGCACACCAACAACATAAGTCCATTTAGGATGAAACTGTTTTTCATAATAAACAATAGGCAACGGAATTCTCAAATTCACTGATGAATTGTATGTTAACCCCAATACCAAACGCGAGGGTTTATCTATTTTTCTTCTATCTCTAAAACCGCCAACTGTAACATTTAACGTGAAATCGTCATTTTCTAACGGATTAGTTAAAGTCGATGCCAAGCGAGGCGTCAGTATTCCTATAAATCGCCATTCGGCATTGTGTTTGTGTACATAAGCCAAGTTCACATCCAATACATGCAACAAACTAAAGCCCTCTTTATCAAAGCTTAAATCTCGTTCTACATCATAAACAATTCGATTATATTCCGCGCCTATAATAATGCTACTACTATCTTTTAAAGTAATAGGATAATTAATCACAAGCTTTACCCTCGACAACTGCACATCAGCATCGTTTTCGGGCAATAGTGTATATTCCAAACGAAAAATATCAGGCGTTTGTGCCAAACAAAAAGTAGTCAAAAAAAAGAATACTAGACCATATATTATTTTTCTCATACTACTTGACATTCTTTTTTTAAGATTTATTCTCTTTATTCGATTGAATAATGTGAATATCACGTTGGGGAAAGGGAATACTGATATTGTTTTCTCTAAACTTTGCATCGATAAGATATCGCATATCACTTTTTCTCCTAGGGTCGCTAAAACTATCAGTGATATAATAATTCAAAGAAAACAATAAGGCCGAATCAGCAAAATCTTCAAAAAGCACAAAAGATTTGGGGCTTTTCAATATTCCTTCTTGTTCAGCGGCTACCTGTTCTAAAATTCTGGTTACTAATTTAACATCACTCCCATAGGCAACACCAATTTTTATTGATTCTCGGGTAGTTATATGGTTTTGGGTATAATTAAATATACTATCGGTCAAAAATTTATGGTTGGGTATTACCAATACTTTATCATCACGCGTCAATGCCCTTGTGGTACGCAAACGTATTTCAAAGACCCGACCCACCTTATCTTCTACCTCAATGATATCACCTACGTGCAAAGACTGGTCCAAAATAATCAGGATCCCTGAAATAATATCTTGAAACAAATATTGTAGCGCAAAACCCAGACCTACAAATAAAGCAGCAGATGCGGTCAATAATACCGTTAAGTCAATTCCAGAAGTATGCAGAATAGTAACCACTACCAAGATGTAGAAAAGATATTTTAAAAACCCGAAAATACTTTCGAACTTGTTTTTATCTTCTTCTGGCAATTTTTTGGTAACCAGTCTACGAATAAGCCGCAACAGATAGGTAACGACAATAATGGCAATGATAATGGACAAAAAGGTGCTTATGGTAATATGAATCGTATCATTATCTATAATTGGGTATAATAGAAATTCTTTTATTCCCCTAAAAACACTTTCCAATTTTTCCATTTTAATATTTTAACCATTTAAACAACTCTTTATAGCTAGGTTTTTTACCATACATTAAAATACCTACTCTATAAATTTTTGCAGCTAACCATACTATACCTATAAAAGTAATGATCAATAAAACAATAGAGGTTATCAATTGCCAAATAGGAACGCCACCTTCACCAATACCACCTGGTAAACGCATAAGCATTACTATAGGTGATGTTAATGGAAATAAGGAAAAACCGACTGCAATAGGGCCATGTGGATTGCTAAAAACTGAAAAGAAGCCCACATAAATGCCCAACATTAAAGGTAAAATAATAGGGAATATAAATTGTTGGGTATCAGTTTCATTATCTACTGCGGCACCAATAGCTGCATATATTGAACTATAAATGAGGTAGCCCAAAATAAAATAAATCAGAAAAAAAGTAATAAGCATCACCCACGGAATTTTAAAAAGCTCTTGGGCATATAATTGCATAACACCATCTGCTGATGGAATTGGAGAAACACCTACCTCCATATTAGAAGTTAAATTAGCACTACTATTAAGCGCGGCCGGGTCAATATCAAAAAATGAAAAAGCAATCAATAAAAGAAATCCGGCTGAAACTATCCAAATAGCAAACTGGGTGATACCCGCCAAAGAAGTACCTATAATCTTACCCAACATTAATTGAAAAGGTTTTACCGATGATATAATAACCTCAATAATCCTACTCGTTTTTTCTTCAATTACGCTACGCATTACAAAGCCACCATAAATGATAATAAACATCATAATCAAATACCCAAAACCACCACCAATAAATGCCTTTATCTCATTGATGCCCTTAAGGTTCAATTCACCTGTAAAAGTAGAAGCCTTGATTTCGAAACTATTGTCAATCTTTGCAAATTCTTCTGCAGACACACCTAGGCTTTGAAGTTTTTGTTGCTGCAACCTATCTTGAAAAACAGCTTCTAATTGATTTAAAATCATTGTGTTCGGTGCATCTTTAGAGTAGAAAAAAGAATGTTCGGCCACAAGCTCTAAATCACTTTTATGCGGAATGTACAACAACCCATAATACCCCAAATTAGAAGTAGAATCTTTTGCTGTTTGTAAATCAATAGCTGTAAAATTGACGTAACCTGTACTTTCAGTACTCAAAAAATCTCTTGAAAAATAATTGCTTTCGTTCAAAA
Organism: Maribacter sp.; assembly: GCA_003232155.1. GTDB lineage: Bacteria > Bacteroidota > Bacteroidia > Flavobacteriales > Flavobacteriaceae > Maribacter_C. Next base: position 6,657 of record QILY01000039.1, on the reverse strand, counting down.
CTGCTATAATCCGTTTTTCACTATCATTTAATTTGGTCAAATAGGCAATCAACACTACCATCGCCACCATTAGAACAGGGCTCAAAAAAGTCATGATAACGAAAGATTTGTTACGCACTTTTGCTAAATACTCACGTTTTATAATCAGTGACAACTTATTCATGAGCATCTTTACTTTGTACAGTTTGTATAAATATTTCGCTGGCAGATGGTACGGTTTCCATGAAATGATTAATATTGGCTTTGCCTGAAAGGTAGGCCAACATTTCACCTGAATCATTAGAAGGTAATTGCACCGAAAAATCTAATTGTTTTTCTGATGGATGATATGCCGATTCCAATACCTGAAACTTCTCAGAAAGTTCATTTAGCATAACATCACCATTATCAGTTTCTAGACCAACTTTAAAAATATTGTTTTTATAGGCTTTTTTGATATCGGACAGCTTCCCATCCAATATTTTTTCAGATTGATGTATCAAAGCGATATACTCACATAGCTCTTCAACAGATTCCATCCTATGGGTAGAGAAAATGATAGAAGTTCCATTTTCTTTTAATCGTAGGATCTCATCTTTTATAATATTGGCATTAATAGGATCAAAGCCACTGAAAGGCTCGTCAAAAATCAAAAGCTTAGGTTCGTGAAGTACGGTAACGATAAATTGTATTTTTTGAGCCATACCTTTAGAAAGCTCTTGTGTTTTTTTGTTCCACCAATCACCAATATCCAACCTTTCGAACCAGTATTTCAGTCTTTTTTTAGCCTCGGTTTTACTAAGGCCCTTCAATTGTGCCAGATACAACACCTGCTCTCCTACTTTCATATTCTTATATAGACCTCTTTCTTCGGGCAAATACCCCATCATAGCAATATGATGTGGCTTTAAAAGTTCACCATTAAAATAAACCTCACCTTGATCAGGGTAGGTTATTTGATTAATAATACGGATTAAAGTGGTTTTTCCAGCACCATTAGGACCCAACAGGCCATAGATACTATTTTTAGGAATTTCTAAGGAAACTTTGTTCAGGGCAGTGTATTCGCCATATTGTTTGGTTACCTCTTTCGTGACCAAAATATTGTTCATGTACGCAATTTTATCAAAGATATATAAATGCTTTAAAAGATGTTTCAGTTTTAAGATAGATTGCTGCAAATAAGGAAATACGTAATATTTCTTTCAGCCCATTCTGGCCTGTTTGTAGAGCGAACAGATCCAGCATCGGGTTTACTAAAGAACAAAACCCACCCTCAACGAATCAAGGATGGGAAAAAAATTGCTATGAAAAAGAAAATTAGTGTCAGTTACCTAACACTAAGTCAAATATACGTTTTTATATTAAATAGAAAATTTAAAATATGTTAAGAGAACATATCTTTTACTTTTTCAAAGAATGACTTATCTGATTTTTCAGGCCTAGGCTCAAAATTCTCATCGTTTTGCATACGCTCAAAAAACTCTTTTTGCTCTTTATTCAATTCTTTTGGTGTCCAAACATTCACATGAACCAATAAATCACCACTACCATAACCATTTAAGCTTGAAATACCTTTGCCACGCAAACGTAATATTTTACCTGACTGAATACCTGCTTCTAACTTGATACGTACTTTTCCACCAACGGAATCAATTTCCTTAGATGTACCCAGTACAGCTTCTGAAAAACTTATATAAAGATCATAATGTAAATTATCACCTTCTCGCTTTAAAGTCTCGTGGTCAACAGTTTCAATGGCTACCAATAAATCGCCCGAAACCCCATTACCCGGAGCTTCGTTTCCTTTATTGGGCACTTTCAACTGCATGCCATCCTCTACTCCTGCCGGTATATTTATTGAAACCGTTTCTTCAACTACTTTTAAACCTTGACCATCGGCATCACTGGGGCGTTTATCAATGATTTGACCACTACCACTACAAGCATTACATGTAGCGGCTGTTTGCATTCTACCCAAAATGGTATTGGTTATTTTGGTTACCTGACCTTGACCCCCACAAGTTGAACAAGTTTTATAGGTAACACCTTCCACTTGTTTTTTTCTACGGACTTTTACTTTTTTCTCAATACCATTGGCAACTTCTTCCAGTGTCAATTTCACATGTATTCTCAGGTTGCTACCTTTTATCCTACGCTGGCCACCGCCACCAAAACCACCTCTGCCACCAAAAGCATTTCCAAAAATATCGCCGAACTGGTTGAAAATATCATCCATATCCATTCCGCCTCCGCCAAAACCACCGCCACCTTCAAAAGCTGCATGACCATATTGATCATAACGCGCTTTCTTATTGTCGTCGCTCAAAACTTCATAGGCCTCAGCTGCCTTTTTGAACATTCCTTCAGCTTTTACATCGCCTGGATTTTTATCAGGGTGATACTGTACCGCTTTCTTACGATATGCCTTTTTTATTTCAGCAGCCGTTGCATTTTTAGTAATTCCTAAAATTTCGTAATAATCTTCCTTCATACTGATTTCTTAGTTTCCAACGACTACTTTTGGGTGTCGAATAATTTTATCCCCTAGGGTAAAACCTTTTTCGATAACATCAATAATTTTACCTTTCAGTTTCTTGTTCGGAGCTGGTATTTGGGTTATGGCATCATGCTTTTCTGCATCAAAAGCATCGCCTTGCTTTACAGCCATTTCTTGTAAACCTTTATTTTTAAGGGTTTCTGTAAACTTATTACTGATAAGCTCGATGCCTTTGAACATTTCTTTATCCTCTGATTTTGCCAATTCTTTCATTCCCCTATCAAAATCGTCCATTACGGGCAATAGAGATACGATGACCTCTTGACCTGCAGTTCTATAAAGCTCCATACGTTCTTTAGAAGTACGTTTTTTATAGTTTTCGAACTCTGCGAAAAGACGCAGAAATTTATCTTTCTCTTTTGCTAAATCTTCTTGAAGCTGCTCTTCAACGGTCAATTCCTTAACCTCGTTCACAATCTCTTCAGCTGCTTTTTCGGCGACAGTATTTAATTCAACTTCAGAAACTTCTTCAGCTTTATCTTTTTTACTCATTGGTATTACTATTTTTAACCTTCAATTTCTAAGGTGGCAAAAGTACTGCCAATTCTTTAAAAATGTCAAAATGTCATTAAAAAAGACAATAAAAAAATTCTTAAAACCGACTATCCCCAAGGCAGAGCCATAATCTGGGTTAGATTGAATCTTAGACTAAATAATTATGTTAGAATGGAATGTAACCTGTTTGACATTAAGGACTCATCTTGAGTTTCTGTCATAAATACCTTCAAGAGCACTACAAACGTTCATATATTCAAAAACAAAACCTTCTTCTTCTATTTTTTTACTACTTACACGCTGACTGGCAAACAATAGATAAGACATTTCGCCTAAAATAGTTCGCATTACAAATTTGGGAATATTGGGCAAGAAAAGTGGTTTGTGCAGCACTTTAGCAATTTCCTTTACCAGTTTAGTATTCGTTACCGGGTTTGGACCTACACCATTATATGAACCTTCTAAACTATTTTCAATTACAAATAAGAACATTCGGGCTAAATCAGTAATATGGATCCATGATTGCCATTGTTGCCCATCTCCAAATGCAGCACCTACATAATATTGAACAGGTCTTTCCATTTCTGGCAAGGCCCCGCCTTTTGAAGACAAGACCAAACCTATTCTTATTTTGGTCACATTAAAATTGAACTTTTCAAATGCATCTATTTTCGTTTCCCATGCTTTTACTACATCCCCTAAAAAACTCTTATCAATATTCTTTTCATCTTCAGTATAATACGCGCTAAGTGAGTTGGGGTAAATACCAATAGCCGATGCTGATACAAAAGAAACAATAGCACTACTATCCATTTTTTCTAGTGCAGTATATAAAGTACGGAGTGAATTAACCCTACTGGAAAGTACTTTTTCTTTGTAGCTTGATGTCCATCTTTTTGAAATAGATGCGCCGGCTAAATTTATAATAGTCGTTACGCCCTCAAAACATTTTAAGTCAATTTCATTTTCATCGGGACTCCAATAAAATCCGTTATAATTAGTATTGGAAACTATTTTATTCTTGCGTGTAGTCAAATAATTTACAGAGATACCCTTCTCATGACATAAGTTCACAAGCTCACTCCCCACCAGTCCTGTTGCTCCTGCAATCAATACTTTCATACACCAAAGGTATTCTTTTTCATTGCGGGGCAAGTTTCATTTAATTCCGATTTAACACTATTGTTTACCCCGAATTATGCATTAGAAAATCTATTCCGGCCCTAAACAGCTTCAAATCAGTCACTTCGTTGAGTTTTTTGATTTAACCATAGCGGTGCTAGGCTGAAACCAATAAAATTCCCTGATTCATTGCTCTTTAGAACCTCATAACGAAATTCTAATGCATAGTTCGGGGTAAGGTTACGTTAATATTATAGCGAATACTAGTACTAATTAACTTTTCATATAGAACTCGTTTAATCTTTTTGGATCGAAGCGAAAATTATCCGTTTTGGGTTCGGGTTAAGGCATTTTTAAGTTGCATAGCACAGTTACGGAATGAAAAAAGGCAAAAACTTAGCATATAAGGGCAATTTTTAAGCCGATTGAAAAAGCTTAAACGAATTCATAGAAAACTAGATTGGTTTTGTAGCACGTAGCATTTCACGTTTTCCTGGTGGGCCGGGCAAACGTTCTACAGAAAAACCAACTTCTTGCATTGCACGCCTTACACTACCTTTTGCGGCATAGGTTACCAATACACCGCCTTTTTTTAGTGCATTGAACATTATTGAGAAAATAGTGGCGGTCCATAATTCAGGTTGTACCCGAGCGCCAAAAGCATCAAAATAGACAAGATCAAACAAATTATCGTCATTTAGTTCTCGAAAATCTTTTTGTTTTTTATGTAAGATAAATGTATCGGATAGGGCAATATCTTCTTCCCAAGGTGCATCGTGCATCAATTGAAAATCGTTTTCAAATTCTTCGGCCTTTAATTCAGATATATAATTGAGCTGCTGTAATTCTTCAGGTGCAATAGGATATGCTTCAATACCGGTATAAGTAATATTCAAATGAAATCTCTCAGCTTCGATCAAAGTAATCAAAGCATTGAGACCTGTTCCAAAGCCTATTTCTAAAATAGATACCGATTGATTGTTGAAAAGGGAGAGCCCTGATTTTATAAAGACATGGTACGCTTCTTGAATAGCACCATGTTTTGAATGGTATTGTTCATTCCAATCAACAATTTGAATTGTTTTTGAGCCGTCAGAAGTGGTTATGATCTCGCGTTTCAAACTACTCTTTTATAAGTACCCCATCAGCTTCAAAACCATATGATTTTCTAGGTTTACTGATTTTATTGATAATCTCTTCAAATTCGCCGCCATCTTTTGCGTAGTGTTTTTGATCTTCGACACTCATTTCCTCAACAAAAGCCAATCCGTTTACAATAACTTCTTTTCCTTTAATATCCTCAGGCATAAAAAAGCCATAGTCTTTAAAGCGAACCATAGTTTCTTGACCATTTGTCAGCTCTAATTTCATCCAGCAGCCTTTCATTTTACATACCTCACTAACAATTGCTGTGAATTTTGTCTGAAGTGTATCTAAAGGTATCATTTTTTGATATTTTTCGGACATTTCTTCCATATTGACAGTTCCATTTGCATCAATTTGTATTCCAAAAGAAATCAAATTATCAGCTATAGATTCTTTCAATCGATTATCAGGCTGATGATTTTGGGACGTACATGTGTAAATCACTAATAAAAAAGCAAGTAAAATGTTAATTCTTTTCATAATAAACAGCATTTGGTCATGTTCTACAAAATTGGTCATTTTAAACGAAAAAAGAAGGGTGAAATTGGGATATTTCATTAATTTTATTCTTTAATCTAACTCAAAATGGAAAGTATTATAAAGAGCCTTATCTCAATAGAAAAGGTGAAAATATCAAAAATAGACCAAGTTGATTTTGACAATTTAGCATTTGGAAGTGTTTTCTCTGACCATATGTTGGTTTGCGATTATAAGAATGGTGCATGGAAAACTCCTAAAATTGTTCCCTACGGGCCAGTAAGTTTACAGCCTTCTGCTAAAATTTTCCATTATGGTCAATCTATTTTTGAAGGCATGAAAGCCTATAAAGATGAGAATAATGATATTTTCCTTTTTCGACCACTAGACAATCACAAGCGACTTAATATATCGGCCAACCGTATGTCCATTCCCGAATTGCCAGAAGCCATATTTATGGATGGTCTAAAAACCCTTTTGGAGCTGGACAAACAATGGATTCCGCAAACGGAAGGAAGCACAATGTACATTCGCCCTTTCATTTTTGCTTCGGGAGAAGGCTTTCATGCCTCGCCAGCAGATGAATACAAGTTTATGATTTGCTTGGCGCCTTCAGGACCTTATTTCTCGGGAAAGGTAAAAGTTTTGATAGAAGAAAAATATTCCCGTTCAGCCAATGGCGGTGTGGGGTATGCCAAAACAGGGGGGAACTATGCCGGCCAATTTCATCCTACGCAATTAGCAAAAGCAAAGGGATACCACCAAGTAATTTGGACAGACGACCACAAACACGAAAACATCGAAGAAGCTGGTGCCATGAATATCTTTGTTCGCATTGGCGACACCTTAATAACGGGCCCGACCAGTGATCGTATTTT